>DATCEL010000408.1:0-10326 GCA_036510115.1 Caulobacteraceae bacterium | reverse complement strand
ACGCGGGTGCGGCTTCGAGCGGCGAGCTAGCCACTCTACCCGACGAAACATTGCGGGCGAGCTTCGAACTCAATTTCTTTTCCCACCAGAACGTGGCTCGGACGGCGGCAACCCGCTTCCGAGACCAGGGCCTGGGCGGCGTTCTGTTGTTCAACGCCTCCAAGCAGGCGTTCAACCCCGGTCCTGGATTGGGGGCCTACGGCGCCGCTAAAACCGCGCTTCTGGCTTTGATGCGTCAGTATGCCCTGGAACTCGGCGCCGATGGCGTTCGCGTCAACGCGCTTAACCCCGATCGCATCCGTTCCGGCCTGTTGACGCCCGAGATGATCAAGAACCGCGCCGTCGCGAGGCAGGTCAGCGAAGAGACCTATATGGCCGGCAATCTCTTGGGCGTTGAAGTCACGGCCGCCGACGTCGCCCAGGCGTTTGTCTTCGTGGCCTTGATGGAAAAGACGACCGGCACCGTCATCCCCGTGGATGGCGGCAACGTCGCGGCGATGCCAAGATAGCGCAGTTGGCCGGCCCGTTCAGTGCTTCGGGCAGCCTTCGAACTTGCCGACCAGGGCCACCGTCAGCGTGGCCAGATTGAGTGGCATCAGCGGCGCCATGGACCGGGCCCCTTGCCCTGTGAAAAGGTCGATCCGCCCCTGATGGATCGCGCTTCCGGTGTCCGAGGCGTACCAGTAGCCATCGTGCCGGCTGCCGTCGGGCATTTTCAGACCCACGGTTTCCTTGATGAACAGGATGCTATGCCGTGGCACCTTGATGCCATCCACGGCCGCGGTGCGCATGGGCACGACTCTGCAACCTAGGGAATCGCGGCTGCTCATTGCCGCCCCACCGTGATAAAGCGTGGCTTTGAGGCCGACGGTGGCGAGGACAGGCCGCACCTTGGCTGCGACGCTGCCAATCAGATCCCCGATCGGGTCGGCATTGTCGGCAGCCGCAACCGCGGGCAAAGCAATGACGAACGCGGCCAAGCCAAGGGCGACGGATTTCAAGAGAGAATACCCCGCGGCGGCCCCTGGACCGGTTTCAATCAAACTAGCGGGCCTGGCCCAATTTCGCAACCTGTTGGTAACTAATAGAGGTGCGGCGATTCAACTCACTTCGTTCCCCTCTCTATAGATGTTACCGCGAGAATGAGTGACGATGTTTGTTTCTATTTATATTTGGAAAGGTGCACTCCATATTTGTGAAGCTGATCATAAAATCAACTTTTGTTCCGCTTCACTTGTAACAATTCTGTGAGGATGGTTGTGCAATGCAATGAATTGCTGGCCGAGCGCGCCCTTGCGAGGCGCTCGGCCAGAGCCCAAGAGAGGCGCTCGACCCTTGCGCTGGAACGTCTCATGCATCTTCGCCGCCTGGTTCTTCCAGCCGTCTGGGCGGCCTTGGCCGCTGTTGCGCCGCACACAGCGATGGCTTGGGGGTCGACCGGACATCGGATCATCGGGCAATTGGCCATTGAGGGCTTGCCTTCTGATCTGCCGGCCTTCTTGCGCCGCCGGGACGTCGTGGAGGGGATGGGAGAATTGGCTCGCGAGCCGGATCGCTGGCGCGACGCGGGGCGCGTCCATGACGCCGATCGCGATCCGGGTCATTTCGTCGATCTGGGAGACGACGGCCGGGTCCTCGCCGGCCCATCGCTCGCGAACTTGCCGCCGACCCGCGAAGCCTATGACAGCGCGCTTCGCGCGGCGGGCGCCGATAGTTGGAAGGCCGGCTATCTGCCCTATTCGATCATCGATGGTTGGCAACAACTCACCAAGGACTTCGCTTACTGGAGGGCGGAGACCACGGCGGCGAGCCAGACGGCCAATTCCGCTCACCGAGCGTGGCTGGCGGCGGATGCGGCTCGACGCGAGGGACTGATCCTGCGGGACCTTGGCACGCTCGCCCACTATGTCGGCGACGGCAGCCAACCGCTCCATGTTTCGGTCCATTTCAACGGCTGGGGCGCCTTTCCCAACCCCGAACAGTTTTCGCAGAGCCGGATACACGCCTTTTTCGAGGGAGCGTTCGTACGCGATTTTGTTGAACCGGTCGCCGTGCGCGCGGACCTGACGCCTTATCGAGATTGCCGTTGTGCGATCGAACAGCGCACGCGTGTCTTCCTCGCGGCGACAAACGCCGAGGTTGTTCCCCTCTATCGCTTGCAAAAGGCCGGCGCCTTCACAAGCGCCAGCCGGCAGGGTCGCGCGTTCGTCGCAGCGCGCCTGGCCGCCGGAACCGACGAACTCCGCGATGAAATCATCGACGCTTGGCGCGCGAGCGCTGGCGGCGAGGTAGGCTATCCGGCGGTCAAAATGAGCGACATCCTGGCCGGACGAATCGACCCCTACGATGCGCTCTATGGACTCGACTGAGATGGCTGGCGCTCGGATCATTGACGGCAGAGCCTATGCCGAGGCCTTGAGAGAGACGGTGCGGGAGGGCGTGACAGGCCTAATCGCGGAGCGTGGGATAAAGCCAGGATTAGCTGTGGTTCTGGTCGGCGAGGATGCGGCGAGCCAGATCTATGTCCGCTCCAAGGGCGAACAGAGCCTCGCCGCGGGTATGCATTCGGTGACTCACCGATTGCCGGCGACCGCACCCCAGAACGAGATCGAGACGCTGGTCCGGCGACTGAACAATGACCCCGCCATCCACGGCATTCTGGTCCAGTTGCCATTGCCGGTCGGGATCGACGCCGCCGCCGTGATCGCGGCGATCGATCCGGCCAAGGACGTCGACGGCCTTACGCTGATCAACGCCGGGCGGCTGGCGAGCGGGCTTCCGGGGCTGGCACCCTGCACGCCCCTGGGCTGTCTGATTCTGCTGCGCGAGGCCGTCGGCGATCTGGCGGGGTCGGAGGCGGTGGTTCTCGGCCGCTCGGTGCTGGTCGGCAGGCCCGTCGCCCAGTTGCTCCTTGGCGCCAATTGTACGGTTACTTTGGCGCATTCGCGCAGCCGCGATCTGCCGGCGATCTGTCGACGAGCGGACATTCTTGTCGCCGCGGTGGGTAGGCCGGGCCTCGTGCGCGGCGATTGGATCAAGCCGGGGGCGGCGGTGATTGACGTTGGTATCAACCGCGTACCCTTTCGCGATCCCGTCAAGGCCGCCGCCGGGAAAACCAAGATTGTCGGCGATGTGGCTTTCAAGGAGGCGGTGGACGTCGCTGGCTGGATCACCCCGGTGCCAAATGGCGTCGGGCCGATGACGGTCGCTTGTCTCCTCAGCAATACCCTTACGGCAGCCCGTCGCCAGGCGGGCCTCACGGCCGCCTAAGCTCCTTTGGCGTCAACCCATTTGACGAGTTGCTCGAGTACCTGGTCTGTAGCCTGATCGAAGGCGGCGGCGATCGCGCCACCGCGATTGGCCTGGGCGGGAACATTGACGGTGAAGATGTGCTCTCCAGTCAGCTGACGGTCGGCGGGAGCGCTCAAGGCGGCGTAGACTTCGACGGCAATCGTGGGCGGCGCGCCCTGGCCTTGCGAGTAGCGGGCTTCGAAGGTTCGCACGTCGAGCTTGAGGAAGTAGTCCGGACGCACCGCCTCGCCGCGCGCCATCAGCCTCGCCGGCCCCTGGTCGGCATCGAAGGCGTTGGCCAGCGCCTCCTCGAACAGATTTTGGGCGCCCGCCACCCATCGGCCGCCCTTGATATAGGCCGCCTCGTTGCCGGTGGCGGTGAGGATCTGGTCACTCGCCGAAGCGCGATTGAAGGTGATCGGAAGCGCTTCGACGGCGAAGCTTGTGGCCATGCCGCCGGCCGGTCTCGCCACCGGGGTCAGATCGCCGCCGAAACGATATAGCTGCGACGGCGCCGTCTTTGGGAAGAGCGATACGCAGCCGGCCAGCAGCACGGCTGGCGCCGCGATCAGCAGAGAACGACGCCTCATGGCTTCACCTCGATTTCCTTGGCGGGCGGCTTGCCAATGAGGCCGCGCGGGTTGGTCTGAATGTCGCCCATCACTTGATCCACTCTATCAGTGGCTCTCTGCAAGCTAATGATTGCATTTGAAAGTTGGGGAAGACCCGTGGTGGCGAACTGGGTTGTCGGTCCTTTGAGATTGTCGATCATGCCGTGGAGACTCTTGGCGGAGGCTTCGATCTCGGTAGCCGCGTCGGCCAGTTTGGCGATGGCTCGCTTGCCGTCGCCGTTGACCAGCGTGTTGCCGGATTTGGCCAGTTCTCGCACCTGCGTCACCGCGGCATCGGCGTCTTCGACGGTCTTCTGAGCGTCGGCGATGATGGTCTTCCGCTTGTTCAGTTCGGCTGTCACATCCCGCATATTGGTCATGGTCGAGCTAAGTGACTGGATGTTTTGATCACTCAACACCCGATTGACGCGATCGAGCGTCTCCACAGCGCGCTGAACGATGTAGCCGCCGCCGGCCAAGAGGTTGGAGAGAGCATCCTCTTTCGTGTGGATCACCGGAATCTCGCCCTGCGGAGTCACGGTCTTGAGCAGCGGCTTGGCGGGCGTGCCGGCGCTGATTTGCACATAGTTGACGCCGGTGATTCCCTGAGGCTCAAGCGTCGCGATACTGTCCGACCGAATGGGCACGTCCGATGTCACACGCGCCTCGGCGATCACCAAAGTCGCATCCCTGGGATCGAGGTAGATGCGGTTTACATCGCCGACCTTGATGCCGTTGAAATGCACCTCGGCGCCCTGTGACAAGCCGCGAACCGGGCCCTTGAAGATGATGTTGTACGTGTCGAGATCGCGGTTGAAGCCGCTGCCGGCCAGCCAGACAACGAACACCACCAAGCCGGCGAAGACGATCGCCGAGATGAGTCCCACGAGGGCATAGTTGGCGTTGCGCTCCATCAGGCTGTTCTCTCGTCTGCGTCGACTGCGTCGGCGGCGGCCATGCGTCCACGTTCGCCGTGAAAATAGGCTTTGATCCACGGGTGGTCGGACTTTTCCAGCTCGCGGACAGGGGCCATCGCCACGACCTTCTTATCGGCGATGACGGCCACCTGGTCAGTGATCTTATAGAGGCTGTCCAGATCGTGAGTGATCATGAACACCGTGAGCCTCAGGCTGTCGGAAAGGTCCTCGATAAGCGTGTCGAAGGCGGCGGCGCTGATTGGATCGAGGCCCGAAGTGGGTTCGTCGAGAAAGAGCAGTTCGGGATCGAGCGCGAGGGCCCGCGCGAGGGCGGCGCGCTTGGTCATCCCGCCTGAGAGTTCCGACGGCTTCAGCGCGCCCGCGCCCGCTGGCAACCCGGCCAAGGCGATCTTCAGATCCGCGAGCTGATCGATCTCGCTCTTGGTCATCTCGGTGTGCTCGAACATCGGAGCTGCAACGTTTTCCTTGACCGTCAGGTTCGACCACAGCGCGCCTTGTTGAAACAGGACACCCCAGCGGCGCTCGATCGCCGTCCACACCCGGCGGCGCGCGTAGCGGATGTCCTGGCCAAAAATTCGAACCGACCCGGCGTCGGCCGCCTTCAGCCCGATGATCGTGTTGAGCAGCACGGTCTTGCCCGCGCCGGAACCGCCGACGACGCCCACGACCTGACCGCGCGGAATGACGAGGTCGAGGCCATCGTGGATGACTTGGTCCCCGAAACGCGAGACGAGGCCGCGCACCTCGATTGGCGGGGCCTCGAGGTCAAGGAGTTCGCCGGGGGCTTCTTCGGCGCTCAAACGTTGAGCTCCATGTAGACAAGCGCGAAAACGGCGTCGATCAGGATGGCGGCGAAAATCGCGTGGACGACAGCGGCGGTGACCCGCCGGCCGAGTGATTCAACATCGCCGCCGACCTCCAGCCCCTGACGGCAGCCGATACCGGCTATGACCACCGCCATCACCGGCGCCTTGGACATGCCCACCCAGAAAGATGTTGCGCCGACGTTATCGACCAGGCGTCCAAAAAACGCGACAGGCGGCAGGTGGAGGACGGACCAACAGACCGCGAGGCCGCCAGCCAGGCCGGCCAGCGTGGCGACGAACGTTAACAGGGGAATGGTAAGGAAAAGGGCCAGAAACCGCGGGAAGACCAAGGCGTCGAACGGATCCACGCCCAACACCCGCATGGCGTCGATTTCCTGGTTCATCTTCATCGAGCCGATCTCGGCGGCGAATGACGAGGCCGATCGACCGGCCAGGAGAAGGGCCGTGATCAGAATATTGAACTCACGCAGGACGGAAAAGCCGACGAGCTCGACGGCGAACACCTGCGCGCCGAATTTTGCGAGCATGTTGGCGCCCAGCAGACCGACCACCGCGCCAATGAAAAAGGTCGTGATGGCGACAATCGGCATGGCGTCGAGACCGGCGCGTTCGGCGAGCGACATCACCGCCGCCCATCGGACCTTGTGAGGCGCTCTTACCGCGCGGCCCACCGCCACCAGCAGATGTCCATTGAACACCAGGCTGTCGAAAACATTGACCCAGAGGTCGGCCATCCCTCGGCCGATGCGCACGAACAGGTCGTACAACGGTCGGTTTCGGGGCCTGGGCGTCGGCTCAACGGTAAGGGCGCCGCGAACGAGGTCGAACAGGCGGGCGATGGCAGGTGGCGCGATGATCCGCCCTGGATTGCGCGCGCCTTCCGCCGCGCGGATGACCCCCCAGGCGCCGGATGTGTCGCAACGACCGACGCCGGAAAGATCGATATCGACGCCGCTTCGAGACTTCAGCGCGTCTTCCAGCCGGTCGTTGGCCAGGCGCATGTTCACGGCTGTCCAGTCGCCGCTAAGCACGGCGACCATGCCGTGCTCCCTCTCTTCGAGGCTGAAGTCGGCAGGCTGATCCATTGCCCCTCGGACCCCTTGGAAAACGCGTGAAGAAAGCCAAGCCACTACCCCGACTGGGGGAACCCTAGACCCACAACGCCTTGGGCCCGCTTTAAGCTGCGCCGCTCCTTGCTTTTGGTGCGTGCGTGATGCGGAGCAAGTTCGCCGCGCCCGGCGCACCTAGCGGCGGGCCGGCGATGATAAGCACACGTGCGCCACTGGTGGCGAGCCCCAAGTCCGCGGCCAAGTGTGCGGCCTCATCGGTCATGGCGGCGATTCCGCGGGGCTGCGAGGCGACACGGGGTTCGAGCCCCCAGACAAGTCCCAATCGGCGCGCCACGGTGATTTCCGGCGCGATCGCCAGAATCGGATGGGCCGGACGCTCGCGCGCCAGCCGCCGAGCGGTGGCGCCAGTGTTGGTGTAGGCCACCAGGCAGGCGGTGGATCGGGCCTCGGCCGCGCGCGTCGCCGCGGCGATCAACGCGTCCACATCCTCGTCGGCATCTTCGCCATGTTCGGCGCGCATCAGGCCGCGCCAGAGCGGGTCGGCTTCGACGCGACGGATGATGGCGTCCATCATATTCACCGCCTCGATTGGATAGGCGCCGGCGGCGCTTTCACCCGACAGCATCAAGGCGTCCGCGCCTTCATAGACGCCGTTGGCGACGTCCGACGCCTCCGCCCGGGTGGGTTGAGGGTTGGAAGTCATCGAGTCCAGCATCTGGGTGGCGATGATAACCGGCGCGCCACGCCGGCGAGCGGCGCGGACAATCATCTTTTGCGCCACCGGCACATCTTCGGGCGCCAGTTCGACACCCAGATCGCCTCGCGCGACCATCAGGCCGTCGCTGGCGTCGAGGATAGCCTCCAGGTCGTGCAGCGCCGACGGCTTCTCGATCTTGGCCAGGATCGCCGCCCTGCCGCCGACGAGTTTGCGCAGTTCCGCCATGTCGGCGGCGCGCTGGACGAAGGACAATGCGATCCAATCCACACCCTGGCGCAAGGCGAAGTCCAGATCCACCCGATCCTTGGCCGTCAGAGCTGGCGTCGGAATCGTGGCTCCGGGCGCGGCGACGCCCTTGCGATCGGAGAGTTGCTCGCCGGCGATCACTTCGACGGTGGCGAAGTCCGCCCCCACGCGATGGACCTTCAGGCGCACCTTGCCGTCGTCCACGAACAGCATCGCGCCGCCTTTGAGCGCCCGCAGCATCTCGGGATGCGGGAAAGGGGCCCGCTTGCCATCCCCAGGCGCGGGATCGAGATCGAGACGTAGGCTCTGGCCTGGCCGAATGGCGATCCCGCCGCCGACAAAAGCGCCCAGCCTGAACTTCGGCCCCTGGAGATCGGCCAAGGCGCCCAGGGGGCGACCGACCTCCGCCTCGGCGGCTCGCACCGCCTTCAGCGCGGCCGCGTGGTCATCCCTGGAGCCGTGGCTGAAATTCAATCGAAAGACATCGACTCCGGCCCGAGCCAAGGCGACGACCATCGCTGGCGCTCGACTGGACGGCCCCAATGTGGCGACGATGCGGGTGCGGCGCTGACGAATCATCGGCGCTCCTTAGCGTGACACGGAGGCGACAGGCTCATCGACGGTCATCGCAGCACCGTGCGACTTCAGCTTGATTTCGAACCACGCCCCCGGACCTTCGCGAATCGTCAGTTCGCCGCCGACCTGTTCGACGAACGAGTGAACAAGTCGCATGCCCAGCCCGCCTTGGCGATGATCAGCCGCTTCGGGCAATCCCTGGCCTTCGTCGCGGACGCTCAGAAGCATATGCCTGCCAACACGCTTGAATCCGACCGCGATCGGGCCCGCACCACCATCCGGATAGGCGTATTTGACCGCGTTGGTCACCAGTTCGTTGACCACCATGCCCAAGGGAATGGCGGCGTCCACCGGCAGATTTGCGCTCTCGCTCTCGACGGCGAGCGCCACGCCGTCGTCGATGATCAGCGAGCGCTCCAAGTTCGCGCACAGATCCCGCAGATAGGCGCCGAAATCGACAGTGTCGGCGCCAGCGCCGCGGCTCAGGGCCGCATGGACCTCAGCAATACTTTGAACGCGGGCGGCCGCCTTGGTGAGTTCGTCGCGCACTTCCTCGCGCGAGCCTCGAGCTTGTAGCTGCAGAAGGCCCGCGACCATCGCCAGATTGTTCTTCACGCGATGATTAAGTTCTTCGAAGAGGTCGGTTTGCCGCGCCTCATTGGCCTTGCGTTCGGTGATATCGAAAAAGAACTGCGCCATTCGGGTCTCGGTGAGCCGGCTGAGGTGGACCTCGTGCCACAACTCGTTCCCGCGGTTGAAGCGTTCGAAGCTCAACGGCTCGCCGGTGGTGAGCACGCGGTCGCAGACCTGCAGCCAGCGCGTCCAATCCCGAGGCGATTCAGTCAGCCGCGATCCGGCGGCTTCCGGCCCGACACCCAGAAGGCGCCGTAGAGCCGGATTGATCTCAATGATGGTGTAGTCGACGAGACGGCCACTCGCATCGCGAATGGCCTCGCAAACGGCGAAGCCTTCGGGGATGGTTTCGAACAAGGTTGAATAGTGGAGACTGTGTTCGTTGAGCGCATCGCGGCTACGTAGCGCGCTGGCGAGCAGAAAGCGCACATAGGCGCCGATGGCGATGACGCCGGCTGCCGCGAAGACGAACACCGCCAGGTTGTCCAGGTTTGGGCGGCCCGCGCCGAAGAGCGGATCAATCCGCGGTCGCAAGAGATAGGTCCGGGCGGCGAGGCCCAGAAGCCCAGCGGCGACACCCGAGCGCCAGCCGCCGATCAGACTGGATAGCAGGATCGCCGGAAACAGAAGGCCAGAGGGCAGGATATCGGGCGAAACCAGGCGCAGCATCCAACCCATGCCGGTCGCAACAGCGACCGCCGCCATCGCCAGAGCGATTTCAGCGGCGAGTCCATCGACACGCAGGTCAATCACCCCGTCGCGCACGATCCCGCCAAGAGCGGGTGCGGACTTCCGGGGCTCGCCGTGAACCATTCGTCTTTCCACCGCCCCGTGCAGGACCACACTACTCTGAAAGCGCTTTGGTCGCTTGGTCGATCTTCGTGCTGGAGTCGTCGAGGGCGGCGGCCGTGCGGCCGACGAACTCGCGGGCCGTATTCCAACTCCCGCTCTCGATGGCTTCGCGCACGCCGGGCAAGGTTTTGGCGCCGTAGCCAGTCAGCCTGCCGGGCGCGTAAAGCAGATGTCGATACCACGGCCGATCCGGCAGACCCGCCTCACTCATGAATGACTGTTCCAGCCCCTGCAGAATGGCGTTGGCGCTGGCCATTCCGCCCTGGCTTGCCGGATGGGCCATGGCGAGACCATAGGCCTGCGCGCTGACGCGCAGGCGCTCGACAGCCTGATCCAGCCGCGCGAAGTCGATGTCCGGCGCCACATCCTCTCGCTCCGGAGGCCCGGAACTCTGAGTGGGGTCGGCCGCCAGTCGATAGGCCCGTTCAGCCAGCAGACGGTCAACGGCGCGGGCGTGATCGCGACGGCTGAGCACGAGCTTTTTCAGCGCCCCAACCTCCTCGCCGAGGGTTTCGGCGAGATTGTCGAAACGGAAGGGCAGGATATCGGCGTCGGCGGTCCGTA
>DATCEL010000407.1:0-3388 GCA_036510115.1 Caulobacteraceae bacterium | reverse complement strand
GGCGAAGTAGCGACCCAGACTCTCGGGGCTGGGGGAAGGGCTTGCCAGCGCCACATAGGTATCGGGTCGGATCAGATAGATCGCATCTCGCGCCAGTCCCGCGGCGCCATGAGCTTCTTGCCACTCGAACCTGTGCAGCGGCGTCCCGTGAGCCGAGCACCATGAGGCGAGGCCATCGCTGGCGTGGCCATAGACGTGCGCCTGCCAGTTCATGGCTCGGAGCGGTTCATGGTTATCGGCGCCGTCCACCGCGACCCACGGCAATCGGTCGCCGCCCCGCACATCGCCCGCCTTTCCGGCGCTAATCGGACCGCCGCGATAACTTATGGTGATCTGCGACACCGAGCGGAACGCAAACTCACGCAAAGCCCCGAGCTTCGCCACCGCCGGCAGCACCGCGGGAACCAGGCGTGTGCGGATGATCTTGGCCAGGCTCCCTTCGGCGTTGACCATGGTGAAGACGCGATCGGTCGTATTGACCAGTCGTTTCGCAAAGGGAATGCGCTCGGCCTCGTAACTATCCAGCAAGGCGTCCGGCGCGCGACGGTCCAGCACCATTTTCAGCTTCCAGGCAAGATTGATCGCATCGCCAATGCCGGTGTTCATACCCTGTCCGCCAACGGGGCTGTGAATATGCGCCGCGTCGCCGAGCAGAAAGGCGCGCCCCTTGCGGAAGTGTTCGGTGACCCGGTGATGCACGTGATAGGTCGAGAACCAGTTCACCTTGTTGACCTCGACCTTGAGGCTCTCGATCGCGCGGCCGCTGACATCCTCGAACCGGAGGGTCTCGGCCTGCCCAGCGCGCTCGTCGCGGACCGTGCCGATCAGGCGCGCGCGCCCCTCCCCGGCCAACGGAAACACGGCCAGGAAATCCGCCTCGTCGAGATCGATACCCAGGTCGCCATTGATCGCCGGACCGGAGGCTTCGACATCGGCGACATAGAAGACCTGCTGGTAGGTCCCACCGGGAAATCCCGCCCCCATTCCCCGACGCACCGCCGAACGCGCGCCGTCGCAGCCGGCGATGTAGGCGGCCTCGCAGCGCTCTTCCTGGCCAGACGGTCCGCGCAGGGTGGCCAGCACGCGGGCGCCGTCATCGCTGTAGGCGACCAATTCGGTTTGCCGGTCGACCGAGACGCCCAGCGCCTCCAGCCGCTCGATCAACAGCTTTTCGTGCTCGTCCTGAGGGAAGATGTGCAGGAACGGGTAGGGCGTGAGATCCGCGCCGGCGTCGGCGAACGATATCCGCGCCTTTCGTTCGCCCTGGACCCAGAGACCGGCCGCCGGAACCTTGTGTCCCTTGTCGATGACCGCCTCGGCGAGATCGAGCTGGCGATAGAGTTCGAGCGTGCGCGCGTGGACCGCCAGGGCGCGCGAGGTCGTTCCCGGCGCGGCGGTCTTGTCGATGATGCGCACCGTGGCGCCGAGCTTGGTCAACCAAAGGGCCAGGACGAGGCCGGTCGGTCCGGCGCCGACGATCAGCACGTCGCAGCGGGTCATGGCGGTTTCCATCAGGCTGTTCCTTCTAGGCCGGCTACTCGCCGAGACGCCAAGGTTTTCGCCGCTCGACGATCCGGATATCACCGTGGCCCGATGCGCCCTTCCCTCGCCTTCGCCGCTCTCTTCGCCCTCGCGCCCATGGCCGCCGCCGCCACGCCGCCTGGCGAGGCGCACGTTCTGGCCCTGGCGGCCGGGTACAAGGCGGCCTTTCTTTGCAGCGGCCTGTTCGACGCCGGCCAGAGCGAGGCCGAGGTAACGGCCGACGATCTGGAAGGCATCTATCCGCAGTATCAGACGGCCGTTCGCCCCCTGCCGGCGCGGATCGACCGGCGCGCCAAGACGGTGAGCGTCGCCTTCGACGACAGCCTGCCGCCGCGGATCGCGGCCTGGCGGCCCGGCCTGGGCTGCGCGCGACTACCCATCGGCGCCAGCACGGCGGCAATCGCCTTGCTGCCGCGGCTCGCCGCGCGCCCGCCGGCCGGCGATGCCGATGCCAGGGCGTGGCCCGATGGCGACGCGGGCACCCGAGCGTCCCTGGCGTCCCACCCGGCGGCAGCGATCGAGGCGACCGCGGCCCGCGCTTTCGACGGAGCAACATATGGTCAAGGGACGCGCACCACCGCCGTGGTGGTGGTCAAGGACGGGCGCATCGTCGCCGAACGCTATCGCACCGGCTATGGCCCGGAGACGCCGCAGCGCACCTGGTCGGTGGCCAAAAGTCTGACCGCGACCCTCATCGGTCGGGCGGTGATGCTGGGGCGGCTCACAATCGACGCGCCGGCGCCCATTCCCGAATGGCGGGCGCCTGGCGATCCACGCGCGGCGATCACCCTGATTCAACTGATGCAGATGGGAAGCGGCCTGTTCACCGACGGTCCGGGTAACCGGACTGACGAGATCTATGTCGGTGGCGGAGCGGTGAACGAGGTCGCCACCGCCATGCCGCTGGAAGCCGCGCCGGGGATGAGATGGCGCTACGCCAACGACGACGCCCTGCTGGCGGCGCGGGCGCTGCGATCCGCGAACGGCGACGGCGCGCGGGCCCTGGCCTTTCCCTTCACGGAGCTGCTGTGGAGGGTCGGCATGAACCACACCACCCTGGAGACCGACTGGCGCGGGAATTTCATCCTTTCCAGCCAGGTGTGGTCAAGCGCGCGCGATCTGGCGCGGCTGGGCCTGCTCTATTTGAACGACGGCGTCTGGGACGGACGGCGGCTGTTGCCGGCCGGCTGGGCAAAGTATGTGGCGACGCCCGCGCCAGCCCAGCCGGCGAACGCGGCCAGCGGCGGCCCGGGCTATGGCGCGTTCTTCTGGCTCTACGGTCCGCGGCAGGGCCTGCCGGCGGGGACCTACTCCATGGAAGGCAATCGCGGGCAGTATGTGTTCATCGTTCCCGCGCGACGGACGGTGATCGTGCGCCGAGGATTCGATTCCGCCGCTGGTGGCCCACAGTTTGACGCCGCGGCGTTCGTCAGGGATGTCCTGGCGGCGGCCCCATAGACCGCAACCGGATCAGTCATCGTCCACGCCTTCGGCGGCGGCGCGCACGCTCTGGGCAGCGGCCAGATCGGTGACCAGGACGCGGCCGCCTTCGACCACCACGGCGATATCCCGAAGGCCCACGGCGACGACACGGACGCCGGCGTCGGCGCGGATCAGGCAACCCTGGCTATCGACGAGCTTGACGCGGCCGCGGACGGCGTTGCCGGACGCGTCCTTTTCCGCCGCCGCCAGCACGGAATCCCAGGCCCCGAGGTCCGACCAGGCGTAGGCGATTGGCAGGACGGCGGCCCGATCGGTCCTTTCCATGACCGCGACGTCGATGGCGAGGCTCGGCGCGGCCAGAAACGCTTCGCCGAGAGCCAGACAGTCACCCCGGCGGGTCGCC
>DATCEL010000406.1:0-3525 GCA_036510115.1 Caulobacteraceae bacterium | reverse complement strand
GGTTCCCCTCCCCCGCTTCGCAGGGGAGGATTAAGTCCTCGTCAGTCATCGGCCGGCACGGCGTAGAGTTCGAGGCGGTGATCGACGAGACGGTATCCGAGGCGGCGGGCGATCTTCTTCTGCAGGGCTTCGATTTCTTCGTCGACGAACTCCACCACCGCGCCGGTCTTCATGTCGATGAGGTGGTCGTGATGAATTTCGCCGGCTTCTTCGTAGCGGGACCGGTTTTGGCGGAAGTCGTGTCTCGTCAGGATGCCGGACTCTTCGAAGAGCCGCACCGTGCGATAAACCGTGGCGATGGAGATGTGCGCATCGATGGCGTGGGCGCGGCGATGCAGTTCCTCAACATCGGGATGGTCGCTCGCCTGAGAGAGCACGCGCGCGATCACGCGGCGCTGCTCGGTCATCCGCAGGCCCCGCTCCGCGCAGAGTTTTTCCAACCGATCCACTTGGCCGCTCCGGCTGACGTCGCCGTGAGCATAGGGCTCGCGGCTTGCGCTGTTAAGATCACGTCGCAGGGTCACGGCGTCTATCCGCTCCAGCCCCCGGCGATAGTAACCGCGCCGGCGACCCATGCGGTGGAATCCCTCGCGGGCGTAGACGGCCAACGCCGCTTCATTGTCCTCGGCGACTTCGAGAAACATCGTCGTCGCCCCAGCGGCCGTCGCGGCGGCCAGCGCATCCCGCAACAGGGCCGTGGCCACGCCCGACCCGCGATGAGCTGGCGCGGTCATCAGGGTTAGGATTTCGGCCTCGTCGACGACGGTCCGCCAGAGGATGAAGCCGATTGGCGTGGCGCCGTCCATGGCCGCCAGGGCCAAGACCCCGTTGCCGGCGAGAAGCGCGGATACCTCCGCTTCGCTCCAGGCGGGATCGAAGGCGGCGGCGTGAAGCGCGGAGAGGACGCCGGCGTCGGTGCTGGGCCGGATGATCACCGCGCCTTCACCTTGGCGTCGGGCGCGCGTAGATAGAGCGGGCTGGCGGGGGTTGTCGGCGCCTTCACCGCCAGTTCGGCGATAGCGTCCAGGCTCGGGGCGACCCGATCGACCGCAACCTGCCCCGGCCCGGCAAATCGCGACGCCGACGGCCCGATCAAGGCGCCGGCATGGGCGAGGTCGGCGGTCTCAAGCGGCAGAATTTCCGGCGGACCCATTTCGGCCCGGCCATCGAAACGCTGCAGGTAAATCGACCCGCGTCCGGCGTCGATGACGGCCGCTCGCGCTCCTCCGCCAGCCAGGCTGGCGGCGAGAGCGGCCAAGGTCCCCACGCCGACGCAGGGCCGGTCCAGGGCCAGGGCGAGGCCCTTGGCGAAGGCGAGACCCACGCGAAGGCCGGTGAAGGAGCCTGGGCCCACCGTCACCGCGATCCGATCGAGATCCCCGAAGGAGAGCCGCGCGCCTTCCATAACCTCTCGCACCATTGGCGCGAGGCGTTCCTGATGGCCGCGAGCCATGGGGTCGGAGAGGCATGCCAGAACCGCGCCGTCTGCGATGACGGCCGCCTGGCAGGCGGCGAGACAGGTGTCGAGGACGATGAGCCGCAAGCTAGACGATCCTGCAAGCCTCTTCGAAGGTGTGACGCGGCAGGCGCGGAAACAGATTTTCCTCGGTGCCGTAGCCGATCGAGCACAGGAAGTTCGATTTGACCTTCGTCCCGGCGAAGAACAGCGCATCGACCTTGCCGTTGTCGAAACCGGACATCGGCCCACAGTCGAGCCCGAGCGCGCGGGCGGCCACGATCAGATAGGCTCCCTGAAGGCTGGAATTGCGCAGGGCGCTGAGCTCGGTGATCTCGGTGCTGGTGAAAACGTCCTTCATCCTGGGTGCGTGCGGAAACAGCTTGGGCAGGGTTTCCGGGAAGTCGAGATCGTAGCCCACGATCACCGTCGCCGAGGCCTGGCGGATCTTGGCCTTGTTGCCCGCCGACGCCACTGAAGCGAGCTTGTCCTTGGCCTCGTCGCTGACCACGAAGACGAGGCGGGCCGGCGTCGAATTTGCCGCGGTCGGGCCCCACTTCATCAGATCGTAGACCTCGCGCAGCAGGGATTCCGGCAAGGCTTCCGCTTTCCAACCGTTGCGGCTGCGCGCGTCGCGGAAGAGCTGGCCGAGGGCGGGGTCATCGAGACGTGCGGCCATGCGTCGGCTCCGGCGGCTGAAGAGGAGGAGCGGGAGAGTCTAGAGGGTCTGCTCGACCCGCGTCACTTCGGGCACATAGTGGCGCATCATGTTCTCGACGCCGGCCTTGAGAGTCGCGGCCGAGGACGGGCAGCCCGAACAGGCCCCGCGCATGTGCAGCCACAAGACGCCAGACTCCGGCTCGAACTTGGAGAACAGGATGTCACCGCCGTCCTGGGCCACGGCAGGGCGGATGCGGGTATCCAGCAAGTCTTTGATTTCGGCCACGATCTGGGCGTTGGCGCCTTCGTAGACGTCGCCACTGTGGGTTTCATCTTCGGTGTCGCGCATCAGCGGCGCGCCACTGGTGAAGTGATCCATGATCGCCGCCAGGATTGGTGCCTTCAGCCAGGCCCAGTCCTGATCTTCAGCCTTGGTGACGGTGACGAATTCGCCGGCGAAGAACACCCGGTTTACGCCCGGCACCGCGAACAGGCTCTCGGCCAGCGGCGACGCCTTGGCCTCCTCGGCGTCACGGAACTCGCGGGTGCCTTCGTCGAGGAGTTCGCGGCCGGGCAGGAATTTCAGCACCGCCGGGTTGGGCGTGGTTTCGGTCTGGATGAACATGGGCCTTGAGATGGCGCGTCAAGGCGCGGAGCGCAACCGTTAGCCGCCCCAGAACCCGACGATGCGCTTTGTCTCGGCCAAGGTCGGGGCGGCAAGAGCCCGCGCCTTCTCCGCGCCGCGGGCGAGAATACGATCGATCTCGGCCGGATCAGCGAGCATTCGGCGCATGGCCGCGCCCACTGGGGCCATCTTCTCGACGAGCAGTTCGGCCAAGGCCGGCTTGAAGTCGCCGAAGCCCCGGCCGGCGAACCGGGCCAACACCGCGTCCTTGGACTCGCCGGAAAGGGCGGCATAGATACCGACGAGATTGTCAGCCTCCGGACGATCCTTCAACGCCGCCGCCGTTTCCGGCAGGGGCAGGGGATCGGTCCTGGCGCGGCGGATCTTGGCGGCGATGTCGTCCGGGCTATCGGTCAGATTGATCCGTGATTGGTCCGACGGGTCCGACTTGGACATTTTCGCCGACCCGTCGCGCAGGGACATCACCCGCGCCCCCGGGCCCTCGATCAGCGGCTCGGGCAGGGGAAAGAACCCCGGCGCCTCGAAGTCGTGGTTGAACTTGGCGGCGATGTCGCGGGCGAGCTCGAGGTGTTGCTTCTGATCCTCGCCCACCGGCACGTGGGTCGCCTTGTAGAGGAGAATGTCGGCCGCCTGCAGCACTGGATAGGTGTAGAGGCCGACGCTCGCCTTCTCCTTGTGCTTGCCGGTCTTGTCCTTGAACTGGGTCATGCGGTCGAGCCAGCCGACGCGGGCGACGCAGTTGAGAATCCAGGCGAGCTCGGCG
>DATCEL010000405.1:0-4846 GCA_036510115.1 Caulobacteraceae bacterium | reverse complement strand
CTCGAGCGCTGGCGCGATGTTTGGGAGCGGCTGGGCTTCGAGCCGATCGCGTCGGCTTGGACCGCTCGCGCCCATGGAATCGGCGAAACCTGCCTCGTGCGCCTGACCAACGAGACCATCAACGGAATCGCCGAAGGGCTTGACCTCGACGGCGCGCTGAAGCTTCGCATGACCGGCGGCGAGATGCGGCGGATTACGGCCGGCGACGTTTTCTTCTGAGGGAAGGGGCCAAGAGCATGCTGCTGGCCATCGAGCAGGGCAACACCAACACCCTCTTCGCCGTCCATAACGGCAAGAGCTGGGTGGCGCAGTGGCGCGCGGGCACCGATCCGATGCGCACGGCCGACGAATACGCGGTCTGGCTGTCGCAACTTTTGGCCATGGGCGGCCTGTCGATGCAGGTCGTCGATGCCTGCATCATCTCCAGCGTCGTCCCCCAGTCGCTGTTCAGCCTGCGAAATCTCGCCAGACGCTATTTTCACCTCGAGCCCCTGGTTGTCGGCGAGAACGTCGACCTCGGCATATTGATCCGGATTGAGAAGCCGTCGGAGGCCGGAGCGGATCGTCTGGTCAACGCCATCGGCGCCCACATCGCCTACGACGGTGCGTTGCTGGTGGTGGACTCCGGCACCGCGACCACGCTCGACCTCGTGGCGGCGGACGGTGCCTTCGAAGGCGGAGTGATCGCGCCGGGGATCAATCTTTCGATCCAGGCTCTGCACGCCGCCGCCGCCCGGCTGCCGCGCGTCGCCATTCAGAAGCCGCCGCGGGTGATCGGCAAAGATACGGTCACGGCCATGCAGTCGGGAATCTTCTGGGGGTACGTCGGGCTTATCGAAGGGCTGATCGAACGCGTGAAGGCCGAATTCGGCCAGCCGCTCACCGTGATCGGCACGGGCGGGGTGTCGGCGCTCTTCCACGGCGCCACCCAAGCCATCGACCACTTCGACCCCGACCTCACCATTCGCGGCCTGCTCGAGATCGTGCGGCGCAACCCAGCCAGGAGCGGTCAATGAGCAAGGCTGCGCCATCCGAGGCCGAGCTCGTCTTCCTGCCGCTTGGCGGATCCAACGAGATCGGCATGAACTTCAATCTCTACGGCTATGGGCCGCCGGAGGATCGCAAGTGGATCGTGGTCGACCTGGGCATCACCTTCGGGGACGAGACGACGCCAGGGGTCGAGGTGATCCTGCCGGACCCGGAATTCATCGAGGCCTATGCCGATGACATCCTCGGCATCGTTCTCACCCATGCCCATGAGGATCATATCGGCGCGGTGGCCTGGCTCTGGCCGCGTCTTAAGGCGCCGCTCTACGCCACGCCCTTCACCGCCTTCCTGCTGCGGGAAAAGCTGCGTGAGGCCGATCTGCTCGATGAGGTCCACATCACCGAGATTCCGCTGAACGGAACCTTCACGCTCGGACCCTTTGAGCTCACTCTGATCACCCTGACCCATTCCATTCCCGAACCGAACGGCCTGGCGATCAAGACGCCCCTGGGCGTCGTGCTCCATACCGGCGACTGGAAACTCGATCCCGATCCCTTAACGGGCAAACCTACCGACGAAGGGGCGATCCGCGCGCTCGGCGACGCCGGCATCCTGGCCATGGTGTGCGATTCTACCAACGTCTTCGTCGAGGGCGAGGCCGGCTCTGAAGCCGATGTGCGCCGGACTCTGGGCGATCTCATCGGAACCCTGAAGGGCAGGGTGGCCACCGCCTGTTTCGCCTCGAATGTCGCGCGCATGGAGACCATCATCCACGCGGCCGAGGCGGCCGGCCGGCGCGTCTGCCTAGTGGGCCGCTCGATGATCCGCATGTCGGCGGCGGCGCGCTCGGTCGGTCTGCTACACGGCGTACAGGGGTTTCTCACCGACTCGGAGGCTGGCCGGCTGCCGGGAGACAAGGTGCTCTATCTGTGCACCGGCAGCCAGGGTGAGCCGCGCGCCGCCCTTTCGCGGATCGCCAACGGCACGCACCCGCATGTCAGCCTTGGCGTGGGCGACGCCTGCATCTTCTCCTCGCGTATCATACCGGGGAACGAGATCCCGATCCGCAACCTGCAGAACAATCTCGCCGACCGGGGCGTGCGCCTCTACACCGAACGCGACCATCCGGGCATCCATGTCTCCGGCCACCCGTGCCGCGACGAGCTGCGGCGCATGTACCAGTGGGCGAGGCCCAAGATCGCCATCCCGACACACGGCGAGCGCCGCCACCTGCTCGAGCACGCCGCGCTCGCCAAGGAGATGCAGGCGCCCGAAGCGATCGCCCCGCGCAACGGCGACATGGTTCGGCTGGCGCCCGGAAAGAGCGCCATCATCGATGAAGTGCCCGCCGGCCGGCTCTATGTCGACGCGGGCGTGGTCACGCCGGAAAACGGCCAGGCCCTGCGCGAGCGCCGGCACGCCGCTTTCAACGGCATGCTGACCGTCTCCCTGGCGCTCGATCATCGCGGGCGCATTGCATCGGGGCCGGCCGTGCGCGCTCTGGGGATGCCCACGGATGAAGATTATTCGCTGGAGGATGTTCTGGGCGATCTCGCCGACGAGGCGGCGAAGGCGCTGGACAAACTCTCGGCGGACGAACGGGAAGACGACGGCGCGGTGGAGGCCATGCTCTCGCGGACATTGAAGAAGGCCGCGTTTCGCATTTGGAAACGGAGGCCGGTGGTCGAGACGACGGTGCTCCGAGTTTAGATCATGGGCGAGATGGGGGAGGGGGCCGTCCTTTTTCACGCCCAAGAAGAGTGCTAGGCGCGGCGCATGATTGGAAAGCTCAACCACGTCGGCGTCGCCACGCCCTCCATCGAGGATTCGTGGAAGCTCTATCGCGATCTGATGGGTGTTACTGACATCACGCCCCGGCGCGCTTTGCCAGAGCAGGGGGTGTGGGTGTCGTTCGTCAACCTGCCCAACGCCCAGATCGAACTCATCGAGCCGCTCGGCGAAGATTCCCCCATTCACGCCTTTCTGGCGCGCAATCCGCGCGGCGGCCAGCACCACGTCTGCTTCGAGGTGGCGAACATCCTCGCCGCGCGCGATGACATGCGTGCCAAGGGGGCCACGGTGCTCGGAACCGGCGAGCCACGCATCGGGGCGCATGGCGTCCCGGTGATCTTCCTCCACCCGAAGGACATGGGCGGCGTGCTCGTCGAGCTGATGGAGACGCCCACCGGCGCCCACTGACATGAGCTTCGTGACGGTGATTTTCATCTTTCTGGTCATCTGGTGGACGGCGCTTTTCGCCATCCTGCCGATCGGCGTGCGCAGTCATTGGGAGGAGGGCGTTCCGACCCCGGGCGGCGGCGACCCGTCCTCGCCGGTGGAGCCGAAGCTGAAACGCAAATTTCTGACCACCACCTGGGTCGCCGCCCTTCTCACCGCCCTGGTGTGCGTCGTCCTTCACTTTCACCTGGTTCATCTGCCGCAAATCCAGGTCACCGGCTAAACCTCGGCCGCGTTGCCAAGCATGGCGGGCGCGGGCTATCTGCCCAGCCTTGCCGCCCTCATCGAAAAAGGACGCTTCATGCGCCTGTCGCGCTACTTCCTGCCCGTCCTGCGCGAGACGCCCTCGGAGGCTCAGATCGTCTCCCACAGGTTGATGCTGCGGGCGGGCATGCTGCGCCAGGAGGCGGCGGGCATCTACGCCTGGCTGCCGCTCGGTCACCGGGTGCTGAAGAAGGTCGAGCAGATTGTCCGCGAAGAAATGGACCGGGCCGGAGCGGTCGAGCTGCTGATGCCCACGCTCCAGTTGGCCGATCTGTGGCGTGAGAGCGGGCGGTATGACGCCTACGGCCCCGAGATGCTGCGGATCACCGACCGCAACGATCGGGAACTGCTCTACGGGCCGACCAACGAGGACATGATCACCGAGATCTTCCGCGCCTATGTCAAATCCTATCGCGCGCTGCCGCTCAACCTCTACCACATCCAGTGGAAGTTCCGGGACGAGGTCAGGCCGAGATTCGGCGTCATGCGCGGCCGCGAATTCTACATGAAAGACGCCTATTCCTTTGATATAGATAAGGAAAGTGCGCGAAAATCGTACAATCGGATGTTCGTCGCCTATTTGCGCGTCTTCCATCGCATGGGATTGAAGGCGTTTCCGATGACCGCCGAAAGCGGCCCCATCGGCGGCGATCTCAGCCACGAATTCATCGTCCTGGCCGAGACCGGCGAGAGCGCCGTCTACCTCGACAAGCGACTGCTCGAGACCCCGGTTCCCCCGGAGGATATCGACTATCAGAGCGACCTCGCGCCCATCGTCGAAGCCTGGACACGTCTCTACGCCGCCACCGAGGATGTGCACGACGCGGCGCGCTATGAGCGCGAGACGACCGCCGACAACCGCCTGTCGGCGCGCGGCATCGAGGTGGGCCAAACCTTTCTCTTCGGCGACAAATACTCCAAGCCGATGAAAGCGACGGTGACCGCGCCCGACGGCTCGGAAGTCGCCGTTCAGGGTGGCAGCTATGGCGTCGGCGTCTCCCGCTTGGTGGGCGCGATCATCGAGGCCAGCCATGACGACGCCGGCATTGTCTGGCCGGACACAGTGGCCCCGTTCGGCGTGGCGATCCTCAACCTGCGTCCCGGCGACACGGCCGTCGATCAGGCGTGCGAACGCGCCTACGAGGCCCTGACCGCCATGGGCCGCGAACCGCTGCTGGACGATACCGATGAGCGACCGGGGGGCAAGTTCGCCACCATGGATCTTATTGGTCTGCCCTGGCAGTTGGTGATCGGTCCCAGGGGTCTCGCCGACGGCGTCGTCGAGCTCAAGCGTCGCGCCACCGGCGAGCGTCAGAGCCTCTCCCTGGAGCGAGCCCTCGAGGTGATCGGCGGGTG
>DATCEL010000404.1:0-5892 GCA_036510115.1 Caulobacteraceae bacterium | reverse complement strand
CAGGTCATGAACGCCTTCCTGCTGCCGCTGGTTCTGGGCTTTCTGGTCGCCCTGGCGGTCAAGGCGTTGCCTCCGGAACAGCGGCTGCGCGGGCCCTACCTGTGGCTGGTTGTCACCGTCTCGGTCGGCACCTGCCTGCTGGGCGTGTTTGGCGGACTGAACGGCGCCGGCATCTTCTAGTTCGGCGCCGGCGCGGTCATCTTCGGCCTCTGAAATGCGCGCCGCCCCGCCTTTCTGGCCGCCGTCTCCAGGCGGGATCGGCCGGTTCCGGATCGCTCAGCACTTCGAACAGCAAGCCGCCCGTCAAGGGATTGGCTTCGCGGAGCCTGACCTCGACCTTGGCCCCGAGGCGCCACCGCGCGCCCGTCCGCTCGCCGATCAGGCTGTGGCTGGCTTCGTCGTGGACGAAATACTCCTCGCCGAGGGCCGAGATCGGCGCCAGGCCGTCCGCGCCGGTTTCGGCTAGGCGCAGAAAGAGTCCGAAGCGGGTGACGCCGGTGATGGCGGCCTGGAACGTCGCGCCCACACGATCGGCCAGATAGGCGGCGATATGGCGCTCGCCGGCCTCCCGCTCAGCGGCCATGGCGCGCCGCTCGGTCAGGGTGATGTGCTGAGCGGTGTCGGCCAGGCGCTGGCTATCGTTCGCGTCGAGACCGTCCTTGCCAAAGCCCAACGCCGCGATCAGGGCGCGGTGGACAAGTAGGTCAGCGTAGCGTCGGATCGGCGAGGTGAAATGGGCGTATCGATCGAGGTTGAGGCCGAAGTGACCAATATTGTCGGTGGCATAGATCGCCTGCATCTGCGTGCGCAGGACTACCTCATTGACGATGTCGGCGTGCGGGCCCTCTCGCGCCTGGGCCAGGAGGCGATTGAATCGGCTCGTCCGGGCCGCTTCGCCGCTCGACCACGGCATGGCGAGGGTCGCCAGAAAGTCCTTGAGCGCCAGAAGTTTGACCGCCGTCGGCGCTTCGTGAACGCGGTAGACGATCGGCGAATGCCGCTGTTCGAGCGTCTCCGCGGCGCAGACATTGGCCTGGATCATGAACTCCTCGATGAGCTTGTGCGCTTCGAGGGACACGCGCGGAGCGATTGACGCGACCCTGCCATCGGCGTCGAGGACGATCCGTCTCTCGGAAGAGGCGATCTCCAGCGGCGAGCGCGCGCGACGGGCCTCGCTCAAGGCGCCGTAGGCCGCCCACAGCGGGCGCAGGACGCTGCCCAGAAGCGGCCCGGCGGCGTCGTCCGCAACCCCGTCGATCGCCGCCTGCGCCTGTTCGTAGGTGAGGCTGGCGGCGGAGCGCATGAGGCCGCGTTCGAAGCGGTGCGAGCGCTTGTGACCACTCTTGTCGAAGACCATCCTGACCGCCAGGCAGGCGCGCGTCTCGCCTTCGCCCAGGGAGCACAGGTCGGCCGAGAGCGCCTCCGGCAACATCGGCTCGACGCGGTCGGGGAAATAGACGCTGTTGCCCTTCGCGCGCGCGTCGCGGTCGAGGGCCGATCCCGGCCGGACGTAAGCGGCGACGTCGGCGATGGCCACCCAGACGATCCAGCCGTCCGGATTCTTCGGATCGATGTCGGGTTCGGCGAAGATGGCGTCATCGTGATCGCGCGCGTCGGGCGGATCGATGGTCACCAGGGGCAGTTCGCGCAGGTCGGTTCGGCCCGAGAGGGTAGGCGGCTCGGCGGACTCCGCCTCCGCCAGCGTCTCGGGCGAGAAACCCATGGGCACGCCATTGACGTGGGCGGCGATGAGCGAGGCCGCGCGCGGGTCGTCCTCCCGGCCGAGTGTCGAGATCAGTCTGGCGCGCTTAGGGCCGTGGCCGCGGGTCGAGTCCACCTCGACCTGGACGAGCACGAGGTCTCCATCGCTCAACGCCCGGGTCTGCGAGTCCGGCAGAAGCAGCGATTGGCGCGCGCGCCGATCGACCGGCTCGACCCGCGTCTCGCGCCGCACCTTTCGGACGACGCCCAAGAGACGATGGGCGCTCTGCCCCAGTCGCTTGAGCATACGCGCTTCGCGCTCGCCGCTTTCGGTGATTTCGATGCGCACCAGGAGTCGATCGCCGACGCCCGGCGCGCCGCCCGCGACTTCGCCCCGCGTGGGCGCGAGACGGATCGAGGGCGCATCCGGGCCCCCTCTGGTGGTTCGAACGAAGAGTTCGCCGTCGGCGTCACGATCGACGACATCCGCCACCGTCGCCGCGTCGATCTCTTCCGGCGGCGAGTGTCGCCGTGGAGGGTGTCGACGTTGAGGGGGACGTTTCACGACCTGGCTGCGGACTTGCTCACTCGAGGCTTGGCCCGTTTCGCGCCCTTGGCCGATCCCGCGGCGCGCGTTTTGCGGTCGCCTTTGGATGACGCGCCTTCGCGAGCGGCCAGCAATGCGACCGCCTCGTCGAGGGTGAGCGCGTGTGGATCTCCGCCTCGTGGAAGATTGGCGTTGACGGCGGCGTGTTTCACATAGGGGCCAAACCGGCCGGCAAGGATGCGGACGGGCTCGCCGGTCTTCGGATGGGGTCCGAGGTCACGCAATGCGCCCGCGCTTCGGCCCTTGCCGCCGCCAGCCGCCTTTTCCGCCAGAACCGCCACGGCGCGGTTTAGTCCGATATCGAACACCTCGTCGGCGGTCGGCAGGTTGGCGTAGACGCCATTGTGTTGAACGTAGGGTCCGTAACGGCCGACGCCGGCGAGGATCATGCCTCCGGCGTCCGGGTGCGCGCCGACCTCCCTGGGAAGCCGGAGCAGGCGCAGGGCCCGGTCGAGATCGACGCTGGCGGGCGGCCAGTCCTTGGGTAGGCTCGCGCGCTTGGCGGGGGTGGCGATCTCCTCGACATAGGGGCCGAACCGGCCGACTTTGAGCCAGATGGCGTGACCGGTGGCGGGGTCGACGCCAAGGTCCCGGTCGCCCGCGGCGCCGCCTTCGTCGTCCGCCGCGCCGCCGATCGGCCTGGTGAAGCGACACTCCGGATAGTTCGAACAGCCGATGAAAGCGCCATAGCGCCCCGCCTTCAGCGAAAGTCGCCCATCGCCGCAGGTCGGGCAGACGCGCGGATCGACGCCGTCGCCCTTGGCTGGGAACAGGTGGGCGCCCAGGGCCTCGTTGAGCGCGTCCAGCACCTGGCCCATGCGCAGGTCGCCGATTTCGCCAACCGCGCCTTCGAATCCGGTCCAGAATTCCCGGAGCAAGGCTTTCCAATCGAGTTCGCCCGCCGAGACCAGGTCGAGTTTCTCCTCTAGGCCGGCGGTGAAACCATATTCGACGTAACGCGGGAAAAACCGCTCAAGGAACGCGGTCACCAGGAGGCCGGACGATTCGGCCACGAAGCGGTTCTTCTCCATCTTCACATAGCCGCGGTCGCGCAAAACCCCGAGGATCGAGGCGTAGGTCGATGGCCGGCCGATGCCCAATTCTTCGAGCTTCTTCACCAGGCTGGCCTCGGAGTAGCGCGGCGGCGGCTCGGTGAAATGCTGCCCGGCTCTCGCCTCGACTACTTGCGCCGTGGCGCCTTGTCGGACTCGCGGCAGGCGACCGCCGTCCTCCTCGGCGCCATCGCCGACCGCTGGCGAATCGGGTGCGTCGCGGCCTTCTTCATAGACGCTGAGGTAACCGGGAAAGAGCACCACCTGGCCGCTGGCGCGAAGGCCGGTGGCGCCGTCGGCGCTTTCCAAATCGACGGTCGTGCGCTCGATCCGCGCAGATTCCATCTGGGAGGCGATCATCCGCTTCCAGATCAATTCGTAGAGTCGGCCAAGATCAGGCTCGAGCCGCAGGCGCCCCGGATTGCGTTCGAGGCTCGTCGGCCGGATCGCTTCGTGCGCCTCCTGAGCATTCTTGGCTTTCACTTTGTAATAGCGAGGCGTTTCTGGAACATGATCGGCGCCATAGAGATTGGCGATGATCGAGCGTGCCTCGGCCAAGGCCTCGGGCGCCGACTGAACCCCGTCGGTGCGCATATAGGTGATCAGGCCCACCGTCTCGCCGCCGATGTCGACACCCTCGTAAAGCCTCTGAGCGGCCTGCATGGTTCGCTGGGCGGAAAATCCCAGCTTGCGCGAGGCTTCCTGCTGCAGGGTCGAGGTGGTGAATGGCGGCGGTGGATTGCGGCGGGCCGGCTTGGTTTCAACCGCGACAATGCGGAACTCACCCGTTTCGACCGCGGCCTTGGCGGCGAGCGCCGAGGTCTCGTCCGCCAGATCGAGCCTGCCCAGACGCGCCCCTCGATGCTTGACCAGCCGCGTCGTGAAAGGGGGGCTGTCGGCCGTCACATCGGCTTCGACGGTCCAATATTCCTCTGTCCGGAACGCCTCGATCTCGAGTTCGCGATCGACGACAAGGCGCAGGGCCACCGACTGCACCCGGCCCGCCGAGCGCGCGCCAGGAAGCTTTCGCCATAGAACCGGCGAGAGCGTGAAGCCGACCAGATAGTCGAGCGCTCGTCGGGCGAGGTATGCGTCGACAAGCTCCATGTCGATCGATCGCGGGTGCGCCATCGCTTCGGTGACGGCCGAACGCGTAATCGCGTTGAACACTACCCGCTCGACTTTCGCCTCTCCCAAGGCGCGGCGGCGTTTCAGATCCTCGAGCACATGCCAGCTTATGGCTTCGCCTTCGCGGTCCGGGTCCGTGGCCAGGATCAGCCGGTCGGCGCCCTTGAGCGCCTTGGCGATGTCGGCGAGGCGCTTGGCGGACTTGACGTCCACCTCCCAGATCATCGCGAAGTCCTCATCGGGTTTGACCGATCCGTCTTTCGGCGGCAGGTCGCGCACGTGGCCGAAGGAGGCCAGCACGGTGTAGTCCGGCCCCAGATAGCGGTTGATGGTCTTGGCCTTGGCCGGACTTTCGACGACGACGACGTTCATGCTTTTGGTCTTGAATTCCATGCCAAAGTTGGGGGGCGAGGTCTCACGCGCGAAGGGTGAGGAGAGGCGCCGGCCCTGTCAACGCGGTCAGCGCCGCGTGGCCAGCCCACCCGGCAGGAGTTCCGCCTTGCCGGCCAGAGAGAGTTCGACCAGGGCGGCGGCGGCGACTCCGGCGGAGACACCTGCATCCCTCGCAAGCTCATTCAGGCCGACAGGTGTCGGCGAAAGAAGCGATTCGATCCGCTCCCGCGCTTCGTCGCCCGGCCCGTCAAGGGCGGCTTCGATGAGCGGCTCGAATCCTGGCGGAGGTTTGGCGACGCCGAGATTCGAATCGAGAACCCGGCGGACGTCCTCGACCTCCTCGACCAGCCAGGCGCCCTGACGCAGCAGATCGTTGACGCCGCGGGCTCTCGGATCCAAAGGCGAGCCGGGCACGGCGAAGACATCGCGGCCTTGTTCGCCGGCCAGACGCGCAGTGATCAGAGAGCCGGAGCGCAGTTCGGCTTCGACCACCACCACGCCGAGGGAGAGGCCGGAAATGATCCGGTTGCGCCGGGGAAAATCTTGCGCCCGGGCGGAAAATCCGGGCGGTCGTTCGGACACCAGACAACCGCTCTCGCCGATGGATTTGGCGAGCGCCGCGTTTTCCGGCGGGTAGAGGTCGTCGACGCCGCCGGCCAGTATCGCCACCGTGCCGGTCGCCAAGGCGCCTTCGTGGGCGGCGGCGTCGATCCCCCGGGCCATGCCCGAGACTACGACGAAGCCGGCCGCCCCTAACCCCGCGGCCAGATCCCGGGCGAACCGGCGTCCGGCCGAAGAGGCGGCGCGCGCACCCACCATCGCCACCGTGCGTCGATTGAGGAGCGAGGCGTCGCCCAAGGCCCATATCAAGGGCGGCGGCGAATCGAGGACAGCGAGCAGGCGGGGAAAGTCAGCGTCGCGGCCAAGGATAAGCCGCGCGCCGAGCGCTTCGCCGGCGGTCAGCTCTCGCTCTGCGTCCCCCTGTGTCGTGACGCGCGGCGGCTGGCCCCG
>DATCEL010000403.1:0-6915 GCA_036510115.1 Caulobacteraceae bacterium | reverse complement strand
GGCCTCACCCAGCTCGGCGCCAGCCTCAAGCGCCGCTCCATGGTCGTGGTGTTCACCGAGTTTACCGATTCGACCACCGCCGAGCTGATGATCGAGAACATGACCCGGCTGGCGCGCCGCCATCTGGTGCTGTTCGTGGTTTTCCGGGACGAGGAGTTGGAAGCCATCGCCGCCCGAGAGCCGGCAGCTCCCGAGGACGTCACCCGCGCGGTCACCGCCGCCGCCCTGCTGAAGAACCGCGAGGTGGTCATCGAACGCCTTCGGCGCCTGGGCGCGCAGATCCTCGACGCCCCGGCGGCGCGCATCGGACCGGCCCTGATCTCCGCCTACTTAGATCTGAAGCGGCGGGAGCTCCTGTGAACGGCGCCCTGAAGAGCGCGCGTTTCCGCGCCGAGCGCGAGGGCGACTGGAAGAGCCTCGAGCGGTTGCTGGCCAAGGCGGAAGGCGGCCGCGCCTCGCGGCTCACCGCCGCCGAGCTGATGCAGCTTCCCTTGCTCTATCGGTCGGTCGTCTCGGCCCTGTCGGTGGCGCGCGCCACCTCGCTCGACGCCAGCCTCGTCGCCTATCTCGAAAGCCTGGCCGCGCGCGGCTATTTCTTCGTCTATGGCGCGCGGGCCCGATTGGGCGAGCGCTTGGCGCGCTTCTTCCGCACCGACTGGCCGACGGCGGTGCGATCGCTTTGGCGGGAAACCCTGGTCGCCACCGCGATCCTCTTCTTCGCCACCGGCGTCGGTTTCGCGCTCGTGTGGAACAATCCCGACTGGTACGGCTCGATCCTGCCCGGCGCTCTGGCCGAGGGACGCGACCCCACGGCGACGACGGCCTTTCTCAAGGATACGCTCTACCACGCGGCCAAAAACCAGCCGCTGTCGTTCTTCGCCACCTTCCTGTTCACCCACAACGCGGGCGTCTCCATCCTGGCGTTCGCGCTTGGCTTCGCCTTCTGCCTGCCGACCGCGCTCCTGGTGGCCGACAACGGCCTGACCCTGGGCGCGTTGATGGCGCTCTACGCCTCGCGGGGGCTGCTTGGACCCCTGGGCGGCTGGCTCTCGATTCATGGCACGACGGAGCTTTTCGCCACCGTGATCGCCGCCGCGGCGGGCTTCCGCATCGGCTGGGCGGTGTTGTTTCCCGGCGCCCTGACCCGGCTGGAGGCGGCGAGCCGGGCCGGCCGCACCGCCGGCGCGGCCATGGCCGGGGTGGTGGTCATGCTGGTCGCGGCCGGGCTGCTGGAAGGCGTCGGCCGCCAGACCATCCGGCTCGATTGGGCAAGATACGCCATCGGCGGGACGATGCTCTGCCTGTGGCTGGCCTATTTCTACGCGCCGAGGCGGCGGCCGTCGTGACCGCCGTCCCCACGACCCAGGGCCCGGCCACCCCCGAGGACAAATTCGTCCGCCGGTTCATCACCCCCGAAGGCGCGGATCTGCGCCTGACCTTGGGCTCCGGCGGCGACCGCGCCGGGGCCTTCCTGCTCGACGTTCTGATCATCGTCGGCAGTCTCATCGCCTTTTCCCTGCTGGTTCTGCTGGCCACCGCCTCGGTGGGTCTGAAGAGCGCCGAGCCCTGGGGGATCGTCTGGCTGTTGGGCTTCTTCGTCCTGCGCAACGGCTATTTCATCGTCTTTGAGGCCGGCCCTCGCGCGACGACCCCCGGCAAGCGGGCGCTGGGCCTGCGCGTCGCGGCCAGGGATGGCGGACGGCTCACCGCCGAGGCGGTGTTCGTGCGCAACTTCATGCGCGAGATCGAGGTCTTCCTGCCGGCGGTGTTCCTGCTCGCCGCCAACGCCGCCGGCGATCCGGTGGAGGGGTGGGTCGTGCTCCTCGGCCTCGTCTGGACCGGAAGCTTCCTGCTCTTTCCGCTCCTCAATCGCGACCGCCTCCGCCTGGGCGATCTCGTCGCCGGCACCTGGGTGGTCAAGTCGCCGCGCCGCTCTCTCGCCACCGATCTCGCCGCCGGCCAGAGCGGCGACGGCTTCGCCTTCTCCCGGGACCAGGTTTCCGCCTATGGGGTCAAGGAACTCCAGGTTCTGGAGACGGTCCTGCGCGCCCGCGACAAGCGCACCATGGCGGCCGTGGCCGAGCGCATTCGCGGCAAGATCGGCTGGTTTCGGACCGAGGGCGAGGCCGATCAGGCGTTCCTTGTCGCCTACTACGCGGCCCTGCGCGGCCGGCTGGAGCATCGATTGCTGTTCGGCCACCGCCGACGGGACAAGTTCGACAAGGCGTGAGGGCGGCGCTGGACGATCAGACGCCGCGCAGTGGCGCCGGCGGCCAGAATTTTCGGGCGCTTTCCACCGGGCTCATCAGGCCGACGCCATTGCCGTCCGGATCGTTCACGATCGCGTAACGGGCGCCCCAAAAAGCGTCGAACGGCGGTTGGCGCCCTCGGTAGCCCGCGGCGACGAGATCGGCATAAAGGGTATCCACAGCCTCCCGCGAGGCGAGGTCGAACCCGATCACCGTGCTGCCGCCGGTCGAGCCGTCCCAACCGCTGTCCCAGCTAGGCACGAAGGTCGCGCTGTCGAAATCCAAATGCATCCCGTTCGAAAACTTTACGGATACGTGCTCCGCGCCAGGGTCGGCGTCGATCTCGAGACCGAGCTGGCGATAGAAAGCCAGGGCGGCAGCCATATCCCGCACCACCAGATTGATCTGGCTGAAGGTTGGCGAGGCTTTCATGGTCCGGTCTCCCATCAAAATCCCTATGCGTTCGCCCTCGCCCGGCTCCGCAGTATGAAATCGTCTGGGTTGGGCGTCACCGTCGCGGTCCAATAGTCGACCAACGGGAAGGGCCAGTTCTGCGACACCCGCCCGGTGGCGTTCTTGTACCAGCTGGTCACCTGCGGCGCGCCCCAGGCCATCAGGGCGTTGGCCTTGTCTACCTTGACGTTGAAGGCGTCGTGGACCTCGCCTTTCACCTCCAGGGTGTCGGCGCCGCTCTCGGCCATCAGCTTCAAAGCCCCGACAATGTAGCGGACCGAGCATTCCGAGAAGAAGATGATCGAGCCGTTGACGACGATGTTGGTGTTGGGCCCGTAGATCATGAACAGGTTGGGAAAGCCGGGCGTCGTCATGCCGAGATAGGCGCGGGCGTCGCCATGCCAGACCTCGTTGAGATCCTTGCCGCCGCGACCGACGATGCGCATCGGCCACAGGAAACGGCTGGCCTGGAAACCGGTGCCGAAGATCAGCACATCGGCCTTGTGCTCCGCCCCGTCGGTGGTTTCGACCCCCGCGGGGGTGATGCGCGCGATCGGCGTGGTGATCAGGTCGACGTTGTCGCGCTGGAGCGCCGACATCCATACGCCGTTGTCGACGAGGGCGCGCTTGCCACCCATGGGATAGGCCGGAATGACCTTTTCCAGCAGTTCCGGCCGGTCCGGGGCCTGGGCTTTCAGCGCCTCCTCGAGCATGGCGCGCAGCATGGCGTTGGCTTCGCTGACCGCGCCGGCGCCGCCCGTCCAGTTGGGATCGGCCTGAACCGCCACATAAAGGCCGTCGGTGAGCATCCAGAACAGGAAGAAGCGGTACCATTTGTCGTAGTAGGGGACGTGTTCGAGCAGCCACTTTTTCCCCTCTGGCACGTCGTGGTGATAGGTTGGCCCGGGCAGCGGCCATGGCGGGGTGCGCTGGAACACCTCCAGATGGGCGACCTTGGGCGCGATCTCGGGCACGAACTGATAGGCGCTGGCCCCGGTGCCGATGACGGCCACGCGCTTGCCGGCGAGATCGACATCCGCGCGCCAGCGGGCGGAGTGGAAACTCGGCCCCGCGAAGCTTTCCTCGCCGGCGATGTCCGGTATGCGCGGTCGGTTCAACTGTCCAACGGCGGTGATCAGGGCGTTGGCCTCCAGCACCTCGCGCGCGCCGTCGTGGGTCTTCACCTCCACGCGCCATAACGCCCGCGCCTCGTCGAACACGGCCTCGGTGACCTCGGTCTGGAAGCGGATATGAGCGCGCAGGTCGTGCTTGTCGGCCACGCTCCGGAAATAGGCCAGCAGCACCGGCTGGGTGGAATAGAACTGCGGGAAGTCGTGGTTGGGCTCGAAGGAGTAGGAATACATGTGGTTGGGGTTATCGACCCGGCAGCCGGGATAGACGTTTTCCAGCCAGGTGCCTCCGACGTCGGGGTTCTTTTCGACGATGGTGAAGTCGATCCCGGCCTGCTTGAGGCGGATGCCGGTCAGAATGCCGCTCATGCCGGCGCCGACCACCACCACCTTCAGTCGCTTGGCCGCCGCCGAAAGCTTGGGCGAAGACCAGTCCGGCGTTTTGGTCGTGCGCCCGTCGAGACTGAGTTCGTCGAGCAGGAACGGGGCGTAGTGATCGGGGATGTCGGCTCCCGCGACCCAATCCATCATCCGGCGCACGGCATCGTCCGACAGCGGCGGCGCCATCGGCGCGCCGGCCAGATGCGCCTCGATCGCCGTCTTGGCGCGGGCCTTGAGGTCGTCCTGGATCGCCTGCGAATAGCCGCCGGCCTTGTTGTCGGCCATCAGCACGTAGGTCGGGCGGCGTTCCGGAGTGAGCAGGCTGGTATCGCCGGTGAGGTGGATGAGCGAGGCCAGAAGAGCCGGCAGATGCGCTTCGGCCAGGGCGGCGTCGAGGGCGGCTTCATCGAGGGTCATGAGCATTGGGTCTCCACTCATGACAGTAGGCGCTTTACGCCGCGTCCGTGAAGCGCCTCACGCCGAGCGGCCGCGCGCCTCGATCGGCCAGATATCGACGAGCGTGTCGCCGCGCGCCAGATGATAGGCGTCGTAGAGGTTCACCGTCGGATCGCAGTGCGGGGCGGCGAAGGTCACCGTGTCGCCAAGCCTCGGCGGCGCATCGCCCGGCGGCGGGATGACGCAGCCGTGTTCGTCGCCCATAAAATGGTAGGCCGAGCCGTCCGCCGCGCCAGCCAGGATCGGTGGCGACCCCGCCTCGGTGGCGAAGGCCTTGAAGCCGGCATCGACCGTGGCCATGAACGGATGGCTGGCGCTGATCACCCGGGCGTCGATCATCAGGGCGGTCTCGAAGGGTGAGACGGAGGCGCCCGTCAGATCACAGTCATTGTACTGACGATCCATGAACACATAGGAGCCGACCTGGAGCTCGGTGAAGACGCCCAGTTCGGCGTCGATGCGATGGGTGCCAGTGCCGCCGCCGGTGACAATCGCCGGCGGGATTCCGCCGTCCGTCAGTTTGCGGATTATGTCCGAGAGATAAGCGGTTCGCTCTTCGATGGCCTCCCGACGCACGGCGAAAGCCTCGATATGCTGCTGCGAGCCGCAGTAGAACTGCACGCCGGCGAAGGTGAGATTGGGCGCCTCGGCGATCTGGCGCGCCAGGGCCACGGCGCTGGCGGCGTCGGCGACGCCGGTGCGATGGATGCCGGGATCGATATCGACCAGCAAGGTCAGAGCGGCGGCGCTGGCGGCCAGGGCGGCGACAGCGTCCAGATTGTCGACGGCGGCCATCAGCCCGGGCGAGCGGCCGCTGAGCGCCGCCAGCCGCTCCACGCCCATCGTCCCCACCACCGGCGAGGTGATCAGGATGCCCTCGATGCCGCCGGCGGCCAGGGCTTCGGCCTCGCCGAGTTTGGCGCAGCACACGCCGACAGCGCCGGCGGCGATCTGACGACGGGCGATCTCGACGCTCTTGTGGGTCTTGGCATGGGGCCGCAGCCTCAACCCGGCTTTCGCGGCGAAAGCGGCCATGGCGGCGATGTTGCGATCCAGCGCGTCGACATCAACCACCAGCGCCGGGGTGGCCATATCGCGCCGCCCACCCTGGCGTCCGATCAGATGGGCGTTGAGCCATGTCATGCCGTTGCACTCACAGAGAGAAGGCGAAAAGGTCGCGCAGGTGCGCGTTGAGGAACTTGGCTTGCGGATCGACGCGCTTGCGCACCTCGCCCCAGCGCGCGGCCTCGGGATAGAGGCGCAGAACATCCTCCGATTTCAGTGTGTGGCGCTTGGCCCAGTGCGGGCGCCCGCCGTGGGCGGCGAACACCGTTTCGATGGCCGCGAAGGCTTCGCGCCACGGCATCTTGGCGTACTGGTGGAAGGAAATGGAAATGCAGTCGCGGCCGCTCATCGGCGAGAGCCACATGTCGTCGGCGGCCACGGTGCGATATTCGAACGGAAAGATGATCGGCAGCTTGCGCCCGCGCACCTCGGCGATGGCCGCGCGCAGAGCCGCCGCGCCGTTCGCCGCTGGAATCTCGTATTCCATTTCCTCGAACCGGGTTGGTCGGTCGGAGGGGAAGATGCGATGGGCCGGGGCGGCGCGCACCGACGGGCTCATGGCCTTGGTGATCATGCGCTGCAGGCGCGGCGCCATAGCGGGAAACACACGCGCCACGTCGCAAATGAACTGCATGGCCCCGCTTTCGATATCCACGCCCGGCTTGTCGTCGCCCTCCTCGACCACGTCGAGTATCTTCAGCAGCACCTCATCGGCATAGGGAAAGATGAAGAACTCCACGTGCCGATGAGCGTCGGCGAGCGCGTCCCACTCACCGAGAATCTCCTCCAGCGGCGCCCGGCGCAGGGTCTCGCGCAGACGGTAGGCGGGCAGCACGGAAAGTTCGACGCGTGACATCACGCCGAGCGCGCCCAGGCTGACGCGCTGGGCCTGGAAGAGCTCCGGCTCGCGCGCCTCGTCGCATTCGACGATCGAGCCGTCGGCCATCACCAGGCGAAAGGCGCGGGCGAAAGTCGACAGCGCCCCCAGGGTGCGACCGGTGCCGTGAGTGGCCGTGGCCAGGGCGCCGGCGATGGCTTGCTTGTCGATATCGCCCTGGTTGGCCAGCGACAGGCCTTCGGCCCACAGGGCGGCGGTGAGGTCGCCGATCGTCATCCCCGCCGGGACCCAGACACTCGACCGGTCTGGCGCGACCTCCAGGCCGCCGTCCATGTCGGCCAGG
>DATCEL010000402.1:0-3245 GCA_036510115.1 Caulobacteraceae bacterium | reverse complement strand
CAGCCGCCGTTTGACGCCGCCCGCTCGGCGATCGTCCGCGACGTGATGGACGCCCCGCGCTACCCGCTGGCGATGGCGGTGCTGCAGTCGACCAGCCGCGCGGTGTTCGTGGGCGGGGCCGCCCTCGGCGGCCTGGTGGTGGCCCTGTTCGGCGCGAGGCCTGCGCTGGCCGTCGACGCGCTCACGTTCGTCGGCTCGGGCCTGCTGATCCTGCTCTGCACCCGCGCCCGTCCCGCGGCCGCGGCGGCCGGCGCTTCCGGCCGCGAGAGCCCGCTGGCGCAGCTAGCCGGGGGGATTCGCCTGGTCTTCGGCGACCCGGCCCTCCGCACGCTGATCGGCCTCGCCTGGCTGGCGGCGTTCTACGAGGTCCCCGAGGGCCTGGCGGCGCCGTACGCGGCGAGCCTCAAGGGCGGGGCGGTCGCGGCCGGCCTGCTGATCGCGTTCTCGCAGCTGGGCGCGGCGGTGGCGGCGCCGGTCTTCATCAAGAAGATAGGCCCGCTCACGCGGCTCAAGTGGATGGGTCCGATGACGGTGCTCACCTGCGGAATCCTCGCGGTGACGATCCTGCGTCCGAACCTGGAAATCTCGATGGCGATCTTCGCCCTGTCCAACACGTTCGCGATGTATCAGATCGCCGCGAACACCGCGTTCGTCGAGCGGATACCGAACGAGCGCCGCGCTCAGGCCTTCGGCCTCGCCAACGCGGGTCTGATAGTCGGTCAGGGACTGGCTTTCGCTATAGCTGGAGCGGCCGCCGAGGTGGTACCTCCCTCGACGGTCGTAGCTCTCAGTGGGGGACTCGGTGCCCTGATCGCCTGTGGTCTAGCGCTCCGGTGGCGGCGAATGTCGCCTGCCGTGGGGCGTCACACTGCGAGACATCTTGGCCGAGATGAATCGCTTACCAGGAAGACACTTGTCCGTGCGGCTCGGTCTGACTAGGGAGATTGCGATGGATGCTGATCGGTCGAATTACCGGGTCCAGGTGTCGCGCATGATGTCACTTCCTTCCCAGGGTTCGCGTTCTTTCTCGGCTGGAACTCCAGTCACATCAGAACCACCAGGTGGTACGCACAGCTATTCCTCCTCATGCGTAACAGTGAACGCGTCTCTCCTCAGCGTTCACTCCATTATCCGTGGCGCGAATTCGTCTCTCTTGCCTCCGCGCCACCGCTGTTAAGAACTATTAAGCTCCGCCTTGTCCTGGCATGTCTGGAAATCTCGCTGCAATAGTTACAAGGCCCGGGAAGATGGGTTATGGTAGCTATACGCAGCTAGTCATTTACGGTGTGCTGCTACTAGAAGGCAGTAACAGGTGTCACAAACGGAACGGTGGAAGATGCGAGCCTCGTCCCTCACCCGCCGCCTCACCAGGGGCTTTGTGGTGAAGGACTGGGCATGGTGGGAGCTACCGCCACTGCTGCGCTGGTACGTTGCCACCCCGGTCACCGGCGCCCTGGCGTTCATGGCCATCGCCGCCGCGCACACCGACTGGCAAGTGGACGACCTGATAAAGTTCCTCGTCCTTGCCAGTTGCGGGATGGTATCAATCGCGTCCACTCCGCGGATCGCGTATACCAGCAGCGGGGGCCTGACGAGAGATTTCAGCTCGGTCTGGGTGCTTCCGATCGCGATACTCCTGCCACCCATCTATGCCGCGATAGTGCCAATTTTTTTTAGCCTTACCATGCATTTGTGCGTGCATAAGGGAATCATCTACCGGAGAGTCTTCACGGCCGCGGCGACCGGCCTGAGCTACGCCACGGCGTCACTGGTGTTCCACGCCCTGCCCGCGTCGTTCGCCGGCGGCTCGGTTGGCGTCGGCACGCACGCCTTCACCTGGGCAATCGCGGTCGCGGTGTGCGAGATCATCGGCGGCCGGCTGCACCACTTCCTGATCCTCGGGGCCGTGAAACTGTCCGATCCCAAGGTCAAAATTAAGCACATCGAATGGAATTGGGAGGCCTTTCAGGCCCTCTTCGTCGAGATTGACCTCGCCGTTCTCATCACGGTTGCTGTCGGGATCAGCCCCACCCTGGTTGTCGTTGCCCTGCCGACCGTTCTGCTCGTCCGGCGGTTCCTGGTGCACCCACTGCTCATCGCCCAGTCCCGCTCTGACTCCAAGACCGGTCTGCTGAACGTCTCCACCTGGGAGAAGGAAGCCGAGACCGAGATCTCCCGGTCGATCAGAACCGGCAACCCGGTGTCCCTCGCCCTGGTCGACATCGACCACTTCAAGCTGGTCAACGACACCTACGGGCATCTGGTGGGCGACAAGGTGCTGAAGGCCGTGGCAGAGGCGCTCACCAACCAGTCCCGCGACTACGACCGCGCGGGCCGCTTCGGCGGCGAGGAGTTCGTGCTCCTGCTGGCCCAGACCACCGAGGCCGACGGCGTCAAGATCGCCGAGCGCATCCGCGCCCACGTCGAGGACATGGCCGTCCCCGTCGATGACCGCCCCGGCTCCCCGACCGTCCAGGTCACGATCTCGATCGGCGTCACCGCGATCGCCCGCGGCGAGAACCGCGAACTCATCGACCTCCTGGCGGCGGCCGACTCCGCCCTCTACGAGGCCAAGCAGTCCGGCCGCAACCGCGTGGCCGTCTCCCCCTCCGACCGCAACATGGGCCTGGACGCCCTCAAGGACAGCCGAGGCGATTCCCGCCCGGTCCCGGACCGCTCCGTCCCCGACCCCCGCTCCGGCGCCGCCGCCCAGCCGCCCCGCGCCGTCCAAGTCCACGTTCAGGCAAACCCCACGTCCCTTTCTTTATGCCAAAATAGGTCACTCTCCGTGCCCATTGGCGCACGCCACGAATCCAATCCCCACGATTAGTGATTCCGTCACAAATCCTTGCAATGCAACTTGCACTCGGGCCGGCTCCCCTACGAGCCGAAGTGGATCTCCTCAGGCGACTGCGAGTTGTAACCTTCTTTGTCGGCGCCTTTGCGAATCGGCAGAGGTACAGAAAGAGCTCTCGTCGATCGGGCTCCTCAGCGAGGCAGGCAAAATCCGATGCCACACCACCCACCGCGTGGCGAGATCGTCGACCACGCCGACGTTTTCGCTCTAGATCTACACCGTGCACTTGTCGAGCAACTTCCGGAAGCGCTGAAAAAGCTTGCCACTGCCCCCCTCGCGCCGTCCAATCTCGCTGTTTTGGGGGGTGAACGAGGCGTCTACCAACTCTTTGAGGGCCGACAGTCTGTCTACGTTGGCAAATCAGAACTGCCCCTCGCGGAACGACTCG
>DATCEL010000401.1:0-5709 GCA_036510115.1 Caulobacteraceae bacterium | reverse complement strand
GGCCGAGCTGGTCCGGGCCAAGGCCGGCCGGGTCCTCGGCGCCTTCACCAGCCTGGCGGTGGTGATGAAGGGGCTGCCGCTGGCCTATGGCAAGGACATGCAGGAAGACAAGGCGCCGACTTTCGAAGCCTTCGACGCCCTGTTTCTTTCGCTGGCGGCGATGACCGGGATGATCGCCGACCTGACCGGGAACGCGGAGACCATGGCGGCGGCGGCCAGCGGCGGTCACGCCACGGCGACCGATCTCGCCGACTGGCTGGTCCGGGTGACAGCCATGCCGTTCCGTGAGGCCCATCACATCGTCGGCCAGACCGTGCGTCGCGCCGACGCCCTCGGTCTCTCGCTCGCCGAGCTGCCCCTGGCCGAATTCCAGGCGATCGATGAGCGAATTACCGCCGACGCCCTGGCCGGGCTTGCCGCCCACGCCTCGGTCGCCAGCCGAGCGAGCTATGGCGGGACCGCGCCGTCCCAGGTTCGCGCTCAGATCGCCCTCTGGAAGGAGCGTCTCTCATGACCCACCACCTCGCCTTCATATTCGTCTGCGTCGCCGCCGTCGCCCTGGCCGGGTGCGCCAAGGTCGGGACGCTCGATCGACCCGCGCCCCTGTTCGGTGAGAAGGCCAAGGCGGCCTATCAGGCGGACAAGGCCGCCGAGGCCGCCGCCAAGGCGACCAAGTCCGACAACGGCGAGCCTGAGCCGCTTCCGGCCGAGGCGCCGCCGGAGGCGAATGCGCCGGTCAGCGGCTCGTCGAGCCAGATCAACGGCCAGCCAGAAGAGCCGCCGCCTTCGCCGAGCCTGCCCCCCGTCGCGCCGCAATGAATCACTTCGAGACGCGGAAGGGCGAACTCTTCTGCGAGGACGTGCCGATCGCGCGGATCGCGGCGGCCGTGGGAACGCCGGTCTATATCTATTCGACGGCGACCCTCGCGCGCCACTTCACCGTCTTCCGCGACGCGCTGACGGCCCATGCCAGCCTTGGCGCGCCCCTGATCGCCTATGCGGTGAAGGCGAACTCCAATCTCTCGGTCCTGCGCACTCTGGGCGCCATGGGCGCGGGGGCCGATACTGTGTCGGAAGGCGAGATCCGGCGCGCGCTCGCCGCCGGCGTTCCGGCAGACCGGATCATTTTCTCCGGGGTCGGCAAGACAGCGGCGGAGATCTCCTTCGCGCTGAAAGTCGGCGTCCATCAGATCAATGTCGAGTCCGAGCCTGAGCTGGCAATGATCTCGCGGCTCGCCGTCGAACTGGGCGCGCGCCCGGCCTTGACGCTCAGGATCAATCCCGATGTCGGCGCCGGCGGTCACGCCAAGATCACGACTGGTCAGTCGGCGAGCAAGTTCGGCGTCTCCATGTCCGCCGCCCAGGCGCTCTATGCCCGCGCGCGCGCCGATCCGGCGGTGAGGATGGTCGGCCTCGCCTGCCATATCGGCAGCCAGATCACCGAGCTATCCCCGCTCGAGAACGCCTTTGCGCGCATGCGCGGCCTCGTCGAACGGCTGCGGGCCGAAGGTCACGCCGTCGAGCGCCTCGACCTCGGCGGCGGCCTGGGCGTACCCTATTTCAACCAGCCCGACCCGCCGGCCCCGGACGCCTTCGCGGCCATGGCGGCGAGACTTGTCGGCGGTCTCGATCTCCAGCTCGCCTTCGAGCCGGGGAGGATCCTGACCGCCAACGCCGGCGTCCTCGCCGCAAGCGTGATCCACATCCACATCCGTCCGGAAGGGCGGCGGTTTCTGGTCCTGGACGCGGCCATGAACGACCTCTTGCGCCCGGCCATGTATGACGCCTGGCATGAGGTGCGGCCGGTGCGTCCAAGGCTCGGGCCGCTTCTCGCCTACGACGTCGTCGGGCCGGTGTGCGAGAGCGGCGACACCTTCGCCCGCGACCGGCCCTTGCCGCCGCTGGAGGCTGGCGACCTTTTGGCCTTTTCCTCCTCGGGGGCCTACGGCGCGGTCATGGCCAGCGAGTACAACACGCGCCCGCTCGTCCCCGAAGTGTTGGTCAAAAGCGACGCCTTCGCCGTCGTCCGCGCCCGCCCGACCTACGTCGAAATCCTGGCCCGCGAACCGATGGCGCCGTGGTTGTGAGCCTCGCAGGCAATCGGACCGGGCGGCTCGGCGCCGGCCTCCTGGCGGCGCTTTGCACGGCCGCCGCCCAGCCTCGTCCCGCGCCGCCGCGACTGGCCGGCCAGTGCCGCTGGGTGCATGGCCGGTTTTGGGTCGCCAACGGCAGCGGCGTGCAACGGATCTGGATCATCGGCACGAAACGGATCGTCGCGATCCCCGACAACTACCCCAGCGTTCCGAGGATAATCTCGCGGTACGAGGACACCGATGCTTTGAACCGCGAAGCCTTGGCCGCCGACTTCCACATCTGCGCGCTCGAAGACAGCCGGCTGGGGCGGATGCAGCATGTGCGCGTGGACGCGGTAAAGCACGGCACCGTCGATGGACGTTCCTTTCCGCCCCGCTAGTCTCCCGCCGCCTTTTCCGTCGTGAACGACGCGAGGCTAGTTCGCCTGGTCGCCCTCGGACAGACGGTTGATCGGTCGCACGAGGCGCCAGACAAAGGTTCGCAGTCGGACCGACCAGGGACTTGTCAGATGGCTCGCCGCCGGCGTCGCGGGTGGGGCGGAGCAGCCAGAGATGAGCTGCTCGATCTCGACCTCACCGTCGGTGAAATAGGCGTCGCCGCCGCCGTTGTGTCCTCGCACCATCGGACCGACGCCGGAGACCTGGTAGTCGTCGATGACATGGCCCGTGCGCACCAGCGCCGCGGCCAGGAATTCCCGCTCGGTGTCCAGGTCTGGGTCGATATGATGGGTAACGCGCAGAGTGTAGTGCGAGAAGCCCACGCCTCTGTCGAAGCTGTCGGCGCCGAGCCACAGCGGACGGGCTGGATCGGAGCCGTCGCCGGCGACGCGCCAAAGACGCACATGGTGCCGCCGGCTCGCGCTTACGCCATCGGCCAGCTCGAACGCCAAATCCTCCTTTCGGCCGTTGTAGAAGAGCGCGCTCACCGGCGCCCGGGGATAGGCTCGTCGCAAAGCCACGCTGCCGACGATCGCCAGGCTCGATCTCAGCGTCACCGGCGTGGCCGCGCCCCAGCCGGCCGCATTGAACACGCAAGCGACGTCGGCCGGGGATCCCACCACGCCGAAGTTGATCGGATCGCCTGGAATCCCTTGCTTCGTGCGCGTGACCATCGACCGGCCCACGAGGCCCTTGTTGTGCTCAAAGTGCTTCCAGGCGAGGGGCGCGGCAGCGTAGGCGCCGACCAGCGCCGCGGCGAGGCCGAGACCGGTCAGGACGACGACGTGCGGGCGCTTGGGGACGGCCACCGCGTCGGTCCTAAGCCGGCCTTCTGGCGCGTAGAGCCTGAATGATGGTGCCGTCATCCAACCAGTCCAAGTCCCCGCCGACCGGCACGCCGCGGGCCAGGGTGGTGACCTCGACGCCGGCGCCCGCCAGGCGGTCGACGAGATAGTGGGCCGTGGTCTGGCCATCGACCGTGGCCGGCAGGGCGAGAACGACCTCGCGCACGCCGCCCGCCGTCGATCGACTGACGAGGGCGTCGATGCGCAGGGCTTCGGGTCCGACGCCGTCCAGCGCCGACAGCAGGCCGCCGAGCACGTGATAGCGGCCGCGGAACGCCGCCGCGCGCTCCATGGCCCACAGGGCGCCGACGTCCTCGACAACGCAGATCAGGCTCTGGTCGCGCGAGGCGTCCGAGCAGATCGCGCACGGGTCGGAGGTGTCCAGGGCGCCGCAGGTCTGGCAGGCGCGCACCCGCTCCGCCGCCAAGGCCAGGGCCTGGCTGAGGGGGCCCAAGAGTTGCTCCCGCTTCTTCAGCAAAGTCAGGGCGGCGCGCCTGGCCGAGCGCGGGCCGAGACCCGGTAGCTTCGCCAGCAAGGCGATCAGCCGTTCGATCTCCGGCCCCACCGAAGAGGCCATCAGAACTTGGGCATGCCCGGCAGCCCAGCCAGGGGGCCCGCGACGTCGCGCATCATGCTTGCCTGAGATTCGTCGAGCTTGCGCTTGGCGTCGCTGTGGGCGGCGATGATCAGGTCGGCGATGATCTCGCCTTCGCCCGGCTGGATCAGGCTCTCCTCGATGGTCAAACGCGCGATCTCGCCACTGCCGCGCAGGGTCAGGCGCACGACGCCGCCGCCGGAAACGCCATCGACCTCGCTCTCCGCCATGCGAGCCTGAGCCTCCTGCAGCTTCTGCTGCATGGCCTGGGCCTGCTTCATCAGCGATCCCAAATCCTTCACTCTAGTCCTCCTGATCGTCGGCTGTTTCGGGGGGCGAGGGGGTCGCCATCTGGCGCACCTCGAGAACTTCGGCGCCAGGGAAATTCGCCAGCACCGCCTGGACGAAGGGTTCGGCCAGCGCCTCCTCGTGCGCCTGGGCCAGCGCCCGCGTCTGACGCTCGAGCAGGGTCTCGGCCCCGCCGCCGCCTTGCGCGGCGACCAGCCATGGCTGACCGGTCCACTCCTTCAGCCGCGCCGAAAGCCGCTGGGTCAGATTGGCCGGGGCGCCGGGCGCGAGGGCGAACTCGATCGCGCCTAGGCGAAAGCTGATCGGGCGAACATATTTCTCGACGTCGAGCCGCAGGCCGATGTCGCGGCGCGCATCGATGAGGCTGACCACTTCCTCGAAGGATTGCGGCGACGGTGGTTTCGGCGCGAGCACCGTGGCCGACGCGATGGCGAGGCCGGCTCTCGCTCCTCCGCCGCCGCCGGAGGACGCCCCGGTCGGCGCGGTCCCGCCGCCTTCCTCGCCCCGCAGCGCTTTCAACGCCTCCTCGGGGCCTGGCAGATCGGCCGCATAGGCCAGTCGGATGAGGCTCATCTCCAGCGCCGCCGCCGGATCGGGCGCGGCGCGGACTTCGCCCAGAGCCTTGAGCAGCATCTGCCACAGGCGCGCGAGGCTGCCCGCCGAAAGGGCGACGCCGATCGCCGTCAGCCGCGCCGCCTGGTCCTTCGGCAGGCCGAGCGCGTCGGGTCCGAGCGTCTTGGCCACCGAGGCGCCGTGGCAATGCTCCAGCAGGTCCATCGTCACCGTCACCGGATCGGCGCCGAAGGCATGCAGCGCGCGATAGGCTTCGATGGCCGGGCCGGCCTCGCCGCGGACGGCTTTCTCGAACAGCTCGATGGTCTGGGTGCGGTCCGCCAGTCCCAGCATGTCGCGCACCGAGGCGGCATCGACCGCCTCACCCGACTGGGCCTGAGCCAGGGCTTGATCGAGCAGCGACTGGGCGTCGCGCACCGATCCCTCAGCCGCCCGGGCGATGAGCGCCAGAGCCTCGGCCTCGATGGTAAAGCCCTCGGCTTCGGCGATCTTGGCGAGGCTGGCGACGATCACGGCGGGTTCGACGCGGCGCAGGTCGAACCTCTGGCAGCGCGAGAGAATGGTCACCGGAACCTTGCGGATCTCGGTGGTGGCGAAGATGAATTTGGCGTGCGGCGGCGGCTCTTCGAGCGTCTTTAAGAGGGCGTTGAACGCCGCCGTCGACAGCATATGCACTTCGTCGATGACATAGACCTTGTAGCGCGCCTGGGCCGGGGCGTAGCGCACCCCGTCGAGCAACTCGCGCATCTCGTCGACCTTGCTGCGGGACGCGGCGTCGAGTTCCAGCACGTCCAGATGCCGGCCATCGAGGATGGCCCGGCAATGGCGGCCCTCCACCGCCAAGTCGGTGAGGCTC
>DATCEL010000400.1:0-5283 GCA_036510115.1 Caulobacteraceae bacterium | reverse complement strand
GCGGCAGCTTCGGCCAGGGCGAATCCTTCACTCTGGCCAATGTGCGCGACTTTGGTCACGGCGACCTCGCCGACATTCTGGCCGGGGTGGATGAGGCCGTCCGCGCCGCGCCGATCGATCCCAACCGGCTGGGCCTGATGGGCGGCAGCTATGGTGGCTTCATGAGCATGTGGGCGGTGACCCAGACCCACCGTTTCAAGGCCGCCGTGGCCGCGGCCGGGGTCAGCGACTGGCTATCCTACTATGGCGAGAACGGCATCGACCAATGGATGATCCCCTATTTCGGCAAGTCGGTCTACGACGATCCGGCCGCCTACGCCCGCGCCTCGGCGATCAACTTCATCAAGAACGTCACCACGCCGACGTTCGAATATGTCGGCGCCTTGGACATCGAATGCCCCTTCCCGCAGACGCAAGAGTTCTGGCACGCCCTGCGCGACCTCGGCGTGCCAACATCCATGGCCATCTATCCCGGCGAAGGCCACGGCCTGCGCCAGGCCCCCCACGTCGCCGACGCCGAACGCCGCACCCTGGAATGGTTCGACCGATACCTGAAATGAAGGACAACCCCTCCCTTATGGGAGAGGTTCGCCCGCGACTGAGCCTAGGCGGGCGCCTTCCAAGCCCGGTCGACGGCGGCCTGGAGGTCGCCGGCGCTTTGCCGGCCGCGGAAGGCGATGCCTTGCAGGGTGATCTCCCGGCCGCCGAGGAAATGTCGCTTCCAGGCGTAGCCGATCAGATAGAGGGAGCGATCCTGCCGGGTCTCGCCATTCTCCAGATAAGTCGTGACGATGGCGACGGGCGCGCGCGCCGCGCCGGCGCCCTTGGCGTGCGCGGAATCCAACGCTTTGGCGACGCCGGGCGCGATCCAGCCGGCGTCGATCCGGGGCGCGGCGGCGGTCACTTCCACGGGATGATCCAGGATCGCGCGCGGAAAGACATAGCGTTGCGACTCGATGACCTGACGCGGCTCAACCGTCCTGAGGGCCAGTTCGCGACCGCCAGACTGAACGCTGGCCACGAGAACCAGGCTGGAGGCGAGGCTCGCCTGGCGCGCCTGGGCGTCGGCGCGACGCGCCTCGTCGACATGTTGGCGGTGCGAATCCCAGTAGTTGAGCGCGGCGATGGCCACGGCCAAAATCGCCGCCCCCTCGCCGATGGTCAGCCACAGCCGCCGGCGCCGCGGCTCTTCGGATGGCGCCACGCGCGGCCCCCTTACGGAGCCGGCGCGGCGAGCGCCGCCTGAATAGCCTCGGCGTACTGGCCGCCCTTGCGGTAGCGCGTGAGATAGGTCGGGATGATGACCTCCACGGCCGTCGCCGCGACGCCCAGTTCGGCGAGGCCCGGCGCGCCCGGGGTGACGATGTTGTCGCTTTTCAGCATCTCGACCTGGTCGGCGGTCAGCGGCGGGGCGAGGCCGGCGCGGCCGACGAGATCGCCAATCCGACCCAGCCATCGGGCCGCCCCGAACGGGATCGGAATCAGCGGCTTGTGGCGACCGATCACATCCAGCATCAACCGCATCAGGGCCTCGAAGCTGTAGACCGTCGGACCGCCGAGTTCATAGGCAGCGCCGGCGACGGCGGGATCGGTCAGGGCGGCGGCGACCGCTGCGGCGACATCGCCCACGAAAACCGGCTGGAACCGGGTCTGGCCGCCGCCGATCAGCGGCAGGGCCGGCGCGAGGGCCGCCATGGCCGCGAAGCGATTGAAGAAGGCGTCCCCGGGGCCGAACACCACCGACGGCCGCAGGATAGCCGAGCCGGGAAACCCTGCCCGGACTGCATCTTCGCCCGCCGCCTTGGTGCGCGCATAGGCCGCCCGGCTCTCACTATCGGCGCCGATCGCCGAGATGTGCGCGAAGCGCGCCGCGCCCGCCGCCCGGGCCGCCCCGGCGATCCGCCCGGCGCCTTCGACATGCAGGGCCTCGAAGGTCTGGCCGCGGGTTTCGTGGAGCACGGCGACGCAGTTGACGCACGCCTCGGCGCCGTCGAGGGCGCGAACCACCGAGGCGTCGTCGCGGACATTGGCCTGGACGATTTCGATCTGGCCGACGTCGCCCAGCATCGGCAGCCGGTAGGCGAGGGCCGGCCGGCGGACGGCCACGCGCACGCGCCAGCCTCGCCTGGCCAGACCCCGGACGATCTGGCTGCCCACGAACCCTGAGCCGCCGAACACCGTCGCCAGACCCTTCATCGATCTCCCTCGCCACGCCGCCCGCGCGGCTTGCGATAGCCGAGGGGGCGTCCACGCGCAACGGCGGCCAGAGGGCGCCCGGACCGGCCCTTGCCAGCCGATTGACCTCGCCGGGTGGGCGCCCTATGCGTCCGGCCCTCGCGCGCAGGGCGGGCGGGCCCAGGTGGCGGAATTGGTAGACGCGCTGGCTTCAGGTGCCAGTGGCTTAACGGCCGTGAAGGTTCGAGTCCTTTCCTGGGCACCAGCGCATCCGGTCGGCCCCCAGCTTGCCGCGAAGCGGGCGGCGTCCTAAGTCTCGGCGCGGGCGCCGGGGAAGCCAAGGGATAAAGCCTTCACCTATCGAGACTAAGGCTTCTTGCACATCGGCCGCGGCGAGGGCCGCGCCGACGGAGTGACGATACAGTTGACGCACACACTGCATGAAGGGGATCTGCCCGACGGGCTGTTCGCGGGCGTTGCCTCGGTCGCCGTCGATTCGGAGACCATGGGCCTGCGCCTCGGCCGCGATCCGCTTTGCGTCGTCCAGCTTTGCGGTCCGGCGGGCGATGCCCATCTGGTGCGGCTCGGCCGACCGGCTTACGACGCCCCCAACCTGAAACGCCTGCTCGTCGATCCCGAGGTGCTGAAGATCTTCCACTTCGGGCGGTTCGACATCGCCATGTTCAAGCTGCACCTGGGGGTGATGACCGGCCCAGTCTATTGCACCAAGATCGCCTCCAAGCTCGCCCGCACCTACACCGATCGTCATGGTCTGAAGGACGTGGTCAAGGAACTGTTGGGCGTCGATCTCAGCAAGGCGCAACAAAGCTCCGACTGGGGCGCGGCCAAGCTTTCCCCCGAGCAAGTGACCTACGCCGCCGCCGACGTCATCCATCTGCATGGGCTGAAGACGCGCCTCGACACGATGTTGCAGCGGGAGGGCCGCATGGGTCTGGCCCAGGCTTGTTTCGACTTCCTGCCGCATCGCGCCCTACTGGACGTGGCCGGCTGGGAAGATTCCGACATCTTCGATCACGGCCCGTGAGCGACAAATCGGTGACCCTGGCTTCGTCCTCCACCCGAAAGGCGCGGATGCCACAAGGCAAGGCGCGTGCGCACAGCCGCTTTGTCCGGCTCCTGCGCCTGGCTCTGCCGCTGGTCATGCTGGGCGTGCTGATCGTTCTGGCGGCGCTCGTGGTCCAGCACGCCATGAAGCGACAGGCGGCCGCGCACCAGGATGCATCGACGCCCATTCGGATGACCAATCCGCACTTTTTTGGTCGCGACAATCAGGGCCGCGCCTTTACCCTCGGGGCGCAACAGGCGGAGCGCGACGAGCGCACGCTGCAAGTCGTGCTGCTGCGGTTTCCCTCACTGACCTTGGACGTCGGCGGCGTTCACCCGTCCACCCTGACCGCCGACAGCGGCGTCTATCACGAGAATACGCGCATGTTGCTGCTGCGCGGTCACGTCCATGGGGCCAACGCCGCCAACGAACGCTTCGCCACCGACCAGGCGGTGGTCAACACCAAGACAGGCGCGGTCGTCGGGCCGAAATCCATGGCCGCCCAGACAAACCAGGGTAGCGTCCAGTCCAACAGCTATGACGTCTTCAACAAAGGCGAGACGGTGGTCTTCAAAGGCGGCGTCCATGCCCGTCTCAAAACCCATTAGGCCATGGCGCAGTTTCGCTTGCGGTCGTAAAGGAGCGCGCATGAACCATCGGCGCGAATTTCACTTGGCGGGCGTGATCGGTCTGGCTGCTCTGGCCATCGGCGGCGTCGCCAGGGCGCAGATCCAGACCAATTCCAACGCCCCGATCGACATCACCGCCAACGAGGCTGAGGTGGTCAGCGCCAAGTGCCTGGCGATCTGGAAAGGCGCGGCCGAGGCGCTGCAGGGCGACAGCCGGCTGCGCGCCGACACCATCACCGTCTCCGAGATCGTCAAAGGCGTGGACGCTAACGGCCAGAAGGCCTGCGGCGCGACGGAAAAGGTGTTGGCCGAAGGTCACGTCTACTATGTCACGCCCAGCCAGAACGCGCGCGGCGACCGCGCCGTCTATACGGCGGCGAATGATCAAATCGTCATGACCGGCGACGTGGTCGTGGTGCGCGGCAAGGATGTCGCCCGCGGCGATCGGCTGATCATCAAGGTTTCGACCAAACAGTTCACCATGGAATCGAGCGCTCGGGGCGCCGGAGCGGCTCATCGCGTGCGCGGGGTGTTTTATCCGGACAAGACCAATCCTTCGCCTACGGCCGCCGCTCAGTCGGGCGAGCCATGAACGACGCGCGCTCGCGCGCCAAGCCGATCGTCGCCGAGAACCCCCAGGGCGCGGGACTGGTGGTCGACCGGATCGGCAAGTCGTTCCGCGGGCGCGCCGTGGTCAAGGGCGTCAGCCTGCATTTGGCCCGCGGCGAGGTTGCCGGGCTTCTCGGCCCAAACGGCGCCGGCAAGACCACCTGTTTCTACATGATCACCGGTCTGATCGCGGCTGACTACGGGACCATCTTCCTCGACGGCTTGGATATCACCAACCAGCCGATGTACCAGCGGGCGCGGGAAGGCCTCGGCTATCTGCCGCAAGAAACGTCGATCTTTCGCGGCATGACGGTCGAGCAAAACGTCATGGCCGTGGTCGAGATGCGGGAGCCTCGGCGCGAGAAGGTGCGGGCGATCACCAAGGAGCTGCTTGAGGAGCTGCACATCGACCACCTGCGCGCCTCGGCCGCGGTTTCGCTCTCGGGCGGCGAGCGGCGGCGGGTGGAAATCGCCCGCGCACTGGCGAGTGAGCCCTCGTTCATGCTGTTGGACGAGCCGTTCGCCGGCATCGACCCCCTGGCCATCTCCGACATCCGTGACGTGATTGGCTATCTGCGCAAACGTGGCATCGGCATTTTGATCACCGACCACAATGTGCGCGAGACGCTGGACATCATCGACCGCGCCTCGATCATCCATGCCGGCGAAGTGCTGTTCGAAGGCTCGCCGGACGAGATCCTCGCCAATCCGGAAGTCCGCCGGGTCTATCTCGGCGACCGCTTCACCTGACGCTGGCGTCTGGAAGCTCGCTTCTCCTGCCCCGCGCAGCGGGGAAGGGGGACC
>DATCEL010000399.1:0-6345 GCA_036510115.1 Caulobacteraceae bacterium | reverse complement strand
GAGATCATCAAGTTCCTGGCCCGCGAAGGGATGATGCTCAAGGTCAGCGACGTCATCGAATCCGACACCGCCGAACTGGTGGCGACCGAGTTCGGCCACACCGTCCGCCGGGTTTCCGAAAGCGATGTGGAAACCGGCTTTTTGGCCGACGAGGATGTCGATGACCACCTTGAGCCCAGAGCGCCGGTGGTGGCCGTCATGGGCCACGTCGACCACGGCAAGACCTCGCTGCTCGACGCCCTGCGCTCCACCGACGTTGCTGGCGGCGAACATGGCGGTATCACCCAGCATATCGGCGCCTACCAGGTTCGCCTGGCGGACGGCGAGCGGGTGACCTTCCTCGACACGCCCGGCCACGCCGCGTTCAGCGCCATGCGCGCCAGAGGCGCCAACGTCACCGATATCGTCATACTGGTGGTGGCGGCCGACGACGGCGTCATGCCGCAGACGGTGGAGGCCATCCAGCACGCCAGGGCCGCCGGCGCTCCGATCATTGTGGCCATCAATAAGGTCGACAAACCGGGCGCCGATCCCAACCGCGTGGTCAACGAACTGCTCCAGCACGAAGTGATCGTGGAAGGGCTGGGCGGCGACACCCAAGTGGTGGAGGTTTCCGCTCTGAAGAAGACCGGCCTCGACGACCTGCTGCAGGCGATTCTCGTCCAGGCCGAAGTCATGGAGCTAAGAGCCAACCCTGACCGCACGGCCGAGGGCGTGGTGATCGAGGCCAAGCTCGACCGCGGCCGTGGCGCGGTGGCCAGCGTGCTGGTCAAGCGCGGGACTCTGAAACGCGGCGACATCGTCGTCGCCGGCGCCCAATTCGGCCGCGTCCGCGCCCTTCTCAACGAGCGCGATGAGCAGGTCGAGGCGGCGGGTCCGTCATCGCCGGTGGCGATCCTCGGCCTCGATGGCGCCCCCGATCCGGGCGAGCCGTTCGCGGTGGTCGAGAACGAGGCCCGGGCGCGCGAACTCACCGACTATCGCATTCGCCTGAAGCGCGAGCGGTCGCTCTCGCCAGTGGGCGCGGGCGGAACCCTCGCCGACATGATGGCCAAGCTGGCCGACAAGAAGGTCTCCGAGCTGCCGCTGGTGATCAAGGCCGACGTGCAAGGCTCGTCGGAAGCCATCGTCGGCGCCCTCGATCGTCTGGGTACGGACGAGGTCCGCGCGCGGATCATCCTTTCCGGCGCCGGCGGCATCAATGAGAGCGATGTCATGCTGGCCAAGGGGGCGGGGGCCGCGGTTATTGGCTTCAATGTCCGCGCCTCCAAACAGGCGCGAGAGCTGGCCGAGCACGAGGGCGTGGAGATCCGCTACTACGCGATCATCTACGACCTGATCGACGACATCAAAGGCGTGCTTTCGGGGATGCTGGCGCCGATTCAGCGCGAAACCTTCCTCGGCGCCGCCGAGGTGTTGCAGGCGTTCGATATCTCCAAGGTCGGCCGCATCGCCGGTTGCCGGGTGCGCGAGGGCGTGGTGCGGCGGGGCGCGCGCGTGCGCATCATCCGCGACGACGTGGTCGTGCTCGAGCTTGGCACCTTGCAGACGCTCAAGCGCTTCAAGGACGAAGTCCCCGAGGTCCAGTCGGGCCAGGAATGCGGCATGGCCTTCGCCGGCTTCCAGGACATCCAGGCCGGCGACCAGATCGAGTGCTTCACCGTCGAAGAGGTCCAGCGGTCGCTTTAGGGCGCGAACTCAAGCCACCTCTCCCATGGGGAGAGGTCGAGAGCGGCGTCAGCCGCTCCGGGTGAGGGGGTAAGGCGTCTCCCAAAAGGCGCGGTTCAAACGACTTGCCGAGCCATCGGTGAGTTCGTAGTCGACACCCAAAAGCTTGATAGATAAAGACAAATCGCAGACCTTCGAACCCCTCACCCGGACGCGCCATCCCGGCGCGTCTCGACCTCTCCCTCGAGGGAGAGGTTGTCCGAACGCGGGCGCCGGCGGAGCTACCGTCCGGGGCTCAGGGCGGTGACGGCGCCTTGGGCGGTGTCGGAATGGAGCTCGCCCATGAAGCTGTACTGGCCGGCTTGCAGCGGGCCGATATTGAAACTGATCCGGCCCATCGGGGTGACATCCTCCTCGACGTGCAGGTCGTGGCTATCGAACTCCTCGCTCGCCGCGTCCCGGTTGATCAGGGTGACGCGCACCTTCTGACCCGCCGGAACGGTAAAGGTGGACGGCTCGAAGCGATGGTTCTTCAAGGTGACACGGATCTCGGCCGGCGCGCTGGCCCAAACCGGTCCGCAAATGACGAGCGTCGCGGCGGCGATCGACGCGGACAATGTCAGGCCGAGACGCTTGGCGGCCATTTTTCGATTTCTCCCAGATTTCTCGGTGATCGCGCCACGGCAGGATCAATATCGCCAGAGTAGTCGCTATTGACACGCGTTCGCAAGTAAAACTATGCGAATGGTTCTCAATCGCGAGGAATGGCATGGGCGGACGGGTTGTCTGGTTGGCGCTGGCGCTCTGCGTGGCCTGGGGAGGACGGGCGCTGGCCGACCCGCGTCTCGATGAGGTGGTCTATTCGCCCTATGTCGAGAAACACAAGTTCGAGTTCGAGACCCGCGTCGGTCAGGAGGTCGGCGACGGCGCGTTGAACAACGCCCAGACCGTGGTTCTGGAGGCGGAATATGGCGTCAGCGATCGGTTGAGACTGGCCTTGGTGACGACCATCGAGCGCGCGCCGGGCGAGCCCCAGCGCCTGACCGGCGTCGGCGTCGAGGGCATCTACTATCTGGGTCAAATCCCCAGGATTGGCGTCGACACGGGTCTCTATCTCGAGGCGACCAAGGGCGCCGGCGGGGACAGCGATCGCGGCGAGGCCAAGCTGTTGTTGGCCAAGACCGCCGGCCGCTTCCAGGGACTGGTCAACCTGATCGTCGAACGGCCGTTCTCAGGCGCCCCTGGCGACGTCTTCGCCACCTATGGCTATGCGGCGTCGGCGACGTGGCGGACGGTCGGAAAGCTGCGTCTCGGGGCCGAGGCGTTGGGCGATTTCGGCGACGACCACGGGTTCCTGAACCATTCCCAGGGCGCCTACGTCGGCCCGCAAGTGAAATGGGCGGGAAAGCCGGCCTTCGCCCCGTTCGAAATCGAGGTCGACGCCGGCTGGCTGGCCGCCGTCGGCCCCGATCGCCGCGAGGCGCCCAGCCAGGCGCGGATCAATCTCGAAATCGAACACCGCTTCTGAACGGGCGCGTAACCGAGCCTTACTCCCGCTCGCGGAATTTGGTGCGCGCGCGATTGGCCTTGTGGATGGCGATCCAGTGCTTGCGGTTCTCCGCCCGCAAAGCCGGATCCTCGCGGCGGGCGAGGTGGTTCAGTTCGCGGGTGAGCTTGAGAAAGCTGCGCCAGCGGCCCTCCTCGAGATCGCCCCCTTCGAGCGCCGCGCGCACCGCGCAGCCGGGCTCGTTTCCGTGGCTGCAGTCGGAGAACTTGCACGCCGCCGCCAGGGCCTCGATGTCGTCGAACGCCGCCGTCACGCCTTCCTCGGCGTCGTTGAGGGCCAGTTCGCGCATCCCCGGCGTATCGAGCAGCAGAGCGCCGCCGGGCAGCAGGATCAGTTCGCGGTGCGAGGTGGTGTGGCGCCCACGGCCGTCGTCGGCGCGCACCGCGCCGGTGGCCATGCGCTCTTCTCCCAGGAGCAGGTTGGCCAGGGTGGACTTGCCGGCCCCGGAGGCGCCGACCATCACCGCCGTCGCGCCGGGCGCGAGGTGGTCGCGGACCTGGTCCAGGCCCGCACCGGTGACGGTGGAGAGCGCGACCACCGGCGCGCCGCTGGCGATGGCGCCGACGCGGTCCACCGCCGTTTCGAGATCGAGGGCGAGATCGGCCTTGGTCAGCAGCATCACCGGGGCCGCGCCGCTGGCCCAGGCCTGGACGAGGTAGCGCTCCAGCCGCCGCAGATTGAGATCGCCCTCCAGGGATGTGACCAGGAAGGCGATGTCGGCGTTGGCCGCCACCACCTGGATTAGGCCTTCGGGTGAGCGGCGGGTGAAGGCGGTGCGCCTGGGCAGGACGTGCTCGATCAGCGCCGGTCCGCCGGCGAGCGGCGAGGAGGCCGCGACCCAGTCGCCGGTGACCGGATAGCCGCCTTGTTCGGCGTCACGCGCCAAGCGGCCGGAGAGCTCGGCCCGCGTCTCGCCCAGGTCGCCCGCCAGGCGCCATTGGCCACGATGTTGCGCGATCACGCGGCCGGGGATCAGACCCAGGGCGGCGTGCGGCGCGAAGTCCCGCCGGAGCGTCTCGCTCCAGCCATAGGTTTCCAGCAATTTCAGAGATCCTTGGATCGGCGTTCAGTTGAAAGCGCCGGCCGAAGGGCTTGGCCTAGCGGCGGGCGCGCGGAAGGGCTCGGCGGCAGAACACAGTCATCAGCGAACCCCTCCTTTCCGAAAGTGAAATTGGCCAAGCTCCAAGGTAGGCGCGGCAGGGCCGTCGCGTCAACAATCCGTGGGATCAGACGCAAGGCGGAAAGGCGCCCGCTTGCGTCGCCGCCGTTCAGTCCGCAAGGATGCTCGCCGATGCGGGGGAACGCCATGATCGACGTTGACGCGCCGCGCGCGCCCGCGGGACTGCTCCGGGTTCTGGGCCTAGTCTTCGGCCTCGCCGTGGTCGTCGGCGGGGTGATCGGCTCGGGGATCATGCGCGCGCCGGGGATCGTCGCCCAGGGTTTCACCACCCCGCCGCTAATCCTCGCCGCCTGGGCGGGCGGGGGACTGGTGGCCATGCTGGCGGCCATGCCCCTGGTGGAGGCGGGATCGTCGGTGCCCCTCGCTGGAGGCCCCTATCCCATCGCCGAGCGCGCCTTCGGCCCGGTGGTCGGCTTCTTCACCGGCTGGATCGGGTGGCTGGCCTATGGGGCGTCCACCGCCTTCATCGCCTCGGTGTTCGGCGAATATGTCCATCGACTGGGCTTGGCGCCGCACCTGTCGACCAATCTGCTCGCCTGCGGTCTGATCCTGGCCGTGGCGGCGATCAACTGGATCGGCACCCGGGTCAGCGGCGCGTCGCAAAGCCTCGCCAGCGCCATCAAGGGCGGGGCGTTCATCGTGCTGACGGTGATCCTGTTCGTCTCGCCCAGGGGTCCGGCGACGCCGGGCGCGATTCACGCGACGGCCGCCGTCACCAGCATCGGCGCCGCGGTGATGGCGGTGCGCCTGATCTATCAGACCTACGCCGGCTGGGACGCGGCCATCTATTTCTCCGAGGAAGTGCACAGGCCCGATCGCAATGTGGCCCGCGCCACCTTCATCGGCATCGGCCTGGTCACCGCGCTCTATGTGCTGGTCAACGCCGCGGTTCTGCACGTGCTCTCGCCCGCAGCGATCGCCGGCTCGGCCCTGGCCGTGGGCGACGCGGCCAAGGTTTCCCTCGGCCAGATGGCCGATACGGTGATCACCGCCATGGGCCTGTTTTCCCTGGCGGCGATTGTCAATCTGCAGACCATGGTAGCCACGCGGGTCACCTTCCGCATGGCGAGGCACGGCGCCGCGCCGGCATGGCTGGGACGAGTGGCGCCCGGCGGCACGCCGCGCCACAGCCTGGTCGTCCTGGTCGCCGCCTCGCTTCTGTTCGCCGCCACCGGCGGCTATGAGAGCATCGTTCGCCTCTATTCGCCGTGGACAATCGGGGTGATCTTCATCGTCTGCATCTCGGCGATCCGCCTGCGCCAGGTCGAGCCCGATCTTCCGAGGCCCTGGCGCATGCCGCTGTTTCCGTGGCCAGCGATCCTCGCGGCGTTTGTCCAGGCGGCCCTGATCGTCCTGGTGGTGTGGGACGATCCCGTCTCCGGAGCGATCTCGGGGCTGGTCGCCGTCGCCCCTCTGCCACTCTATTTCCTGTTCACGAAGCGCTGGCGCGATGCGGCGCGGCGTGAATTCGGCGCCGTCGCGGTCTAAGCTCCTCCGATGACCCATGACGATGCGTTGAAGGACTACACACGTTTCGACTTCACCGACCCGGCGGGGCGCTGGACCCGGCCGGTCTATCGGCGCGGCGCTGGCCCGGCGGTGATCGTTGTCCACGAGATGCCGGGGCTGCACCCTCTGGTCGTCCGCTTCGCCGACCGCATCGCCGCGGCCGGTATGACGGTGTTCTGCCCAAGCTTGTTCGGTGAGCCCGGCCGCGAGGTGACGCCCGGATATTCTGTCGGCGTCGCGCTCAAGACCTTTTGTGTCCGGCGCGAATTCAACGCTTGGTCAAAGGACCGATCGAGCCCGATCGTCGACTGGCTGCGCGCCCTGGCGGCCAAGGCTCACGCCGAATGCGGCGGTAAGGGCGTCGGCGCCATCGGCATGTGCTTCACCGGCAATTTCGCCCTGGCGATGATGACCGAGCCGG
>DATCEL010000398.1:0-2503 GCA_036510115.1 Caulobacteraceae bacterium | reverse complement strand
AGCGTCGGTCATCGACCCGGACGAGGGCGCTCAGATGTTGCGCCAGGCGCGGCCGGCTCAGCACCCGGGGCAGGATCTCGGACGCCGAAAGATTGGCTCCGGCGCCCACGATGAGCGGCAGAGAGGCGAACTTTACCGGAGACACGTCCGGCGCCAGGGCGCCGTTGTCGGCCACCATTACCGTCTTGCCGCCATGCTCCCAGACCGCCATCAGAGGCCGCTGGGCGACGGCGATGACCAGAGTGTCGGGCAAGAGCCGAATCACTTTGGCGTCCGAAACCCAACCTACCTGCCGCACCCGCTCGCGCATGGCGGCGAGATCGACATCGAGGATGGGCGTCCCTGCCCTCAGTTGCGCCGCGGCGATGATCTGCTTCTGCGCCACCGGAGAGGCGCCCTGGAGGTGTATGTTGTTCACCCGGAACCCGAGCGTGGCCAGATCGCTTTTGCCGGCCGCCTTGGCGTAGTGCGACAGGGCGCGGCCCCGATCGCCAGTGGCCAGCACGACGACAAACACCAGCGCCGCCGCCAGGAACATGGCCAGCGAGGCGACGCCCGCGGGCAGCCCAGCCTGCTTCGCGGCCGAAAGCTTGGAGACGCCCGATCCGCGCGAACGGGCGCGCGCATAGCGGGGGCGGATCGCCTCAGCGGTCATGCGCTTGCGCGGCCTCGCCGGAATGCGCTGCTTTCCGCGCACCGCCGCGGGCATGGCCGTCCTCCGTGATCCAACGCACAAGCTCATCGAACCCGATCCCGGTGTGAGCCGCCTGCTCGGGTGCGAGCGAAGTGGGCGTCATTCCAGGCTGGGTGTTGACCTCCAAAAGGACCTGAATGTGGTTAACGGGGTCATAACGGAAGTCACTGCGGGTAATTCCATGGCAGCCGAGCGCCGCGTGGGCGCGCGCGGCGTCGGCCATCACCGCCTCGGCGACCTCCGGCGGAATGCGCGCCGGCACGATGTGGATCGACCCGCCCTCGCCATATTTGGCGTCGTAGTCGTAGAAGCCGGTGCGCGCTTCGATTTCGGTGACCGCGAGGGGGCGACCATCCATGACCGCGACGGCGAGCTCCAGCCCATCAACGTAGGGCTCCACGACCACCTCGTCGCCGAAGGTCCAAGTTGAAGCGAGCAGTTCAGCAGGCGGCGAATTGGCCCCGGCGAAGACGCGAAAGACGCCCACGGAGGAGCCCTCGGTATTGGGTTTGACCACATAGGGCGGGGCCATGACGTGAGCGCGGCCAGCTTCGAATCGGCTGTAGAGACCGCCGCCGGGAACCCTCACTCCCGCCGCCGCCAGCACGGCCTTGGCCTTGGTCTTGTCCATGGCCAGGGCCGAGGCGAGGACGCCGCTATGGGTGTAGGCGACACCGAGGGTTTCGAGCACGCCTTGGACGCAACCGTCCTCGCCCCAGGCGCCGTGAAGGGCATTGAAGCAAACGTCGGGCGTAAGGCGGTTCAAGACGGCGGCCAGATCCCGCCCGGCGTCAACGCGCGAAACCCGGGCGCCCTGCCGCTCGAGCGCGTCGGCGCAGGCGGCGCCGGAGACGAGGCTGACCTCGCGTTCCGCGGACAGGCCGCCCAGGAGGACGGCGACGTGCAACTCAGCGAGCGGGCGGGACCTCATCGCCAGGAGCGTTAACCGGATTCGCCTCCGCCCGCTCGCCCGATGCGCTTGATCTCCCACTCCAGTTGAACGCCGGCTTTGGCGAGGACGTCGGCCCGGACCGCCTCGCCGAGGGCTTCCAGATCGGCGGCGCTGGCCGAACCGGTGTTGATCATGAAGTTGGCGTGTAGCGGCGACATCATCGCCCCGCCCTGTTCGCGACCGCGCCAGCCCGCCGCGTCGATCAGCTTCCAGGCCGAATGGCCCGGTGGATTCTTGAACGTCGAGCCGCCGGTCTTCTCGCGGATCGGCTGAGTGGTCTCGCGCCGGGCGGTGATCTCGGCCATCCGCGCCCTTATGGCCGGCGGGTCGTCGGGGCGACCGCGAAAGGCGGCCGAAGTCCAGATCGCGCCGGCGGGGGCGCGGCTCGAACGATAGGCGTAGGCGAAGTCATCCACGGCCAGGGTCAACCGCTCGCCGGAACGCAAAACCCCGCGCGCCTCGACCAGGGCTTCGCGGGTCTCGGAGCCATAACAGCCGGCGTTCATGGTCAGGGCGCCGCCGATGGCGCCGGGTATCCCGGCGTAGAACTCCAGGCCGGCGAGTCCCGCGGCGCCGGCCGCGCGGGCGACGGCCCCGTCCAGGGCCGCGGCGCCGGCGATCGCCCGGCATTGGTCCGCCTCGACGCGGATGTCGGCGAAGGCGCGGCCCAGGCGGATCACCACTCCCGCGAGGCCGCCGTCGCGCACGATGACGTTGGAGGCGGCGCCGAGGACGGTGATCGGCGTCTCGCGCGGCAGCTCGCGCAGGAACGCCGCCAGATCGTCCTCGTCGCGCGGAAGGAACAATACCTCGGCCGGACCGCCGACCCGGAACCAGGTAAAAGGCGCCAGCGGCTC
>DATCEL010000397.1:0-2913 GCA_036510115.1 Caulobacteraceae bacterium | reverse complement strand
ACCGACCACTACGACGTGATCGTCATCGGCAGCGGTCCGGGCGGCGCCTCGCTCGCCCAACGGCTGGCGCCCAGCGGCAAGCGCATCCTAATGCTGGAGCGCGGCGGATATCTGCCCCGTTCACGAGACAACTGGGACGCTAAGACTGTGTTCGTCGATGGCGCCTATCAGGCTGATGAGACCTGGTACGACGCCAAGGGAAAGCCGGTCCACGCGGGCCTGCATTTCTGGGTCGGCGGCAACTCCAAGGTCTATGGCGGAGCGTTGTTCCGCCTGCGCGAGGCCGATTTCGGCGAGTTGCGCCACCAGGACGGCCTATCTCCGGCGTGGCCGCTCGGCTACGACGCGTTCGAGCCCTACTACGGGCAAGCCGAGGCGCTGTTTCATGTGCACGGCCAGCGGGGCGAGGACCCGACCGAGCCGTGGTCGAGCACGCCTTACGCCTACCCTCCCGTGCAACACGAGCCCAGGATCGAGGCGCTGAGCGGCATTCTGAAGGGCCAGGGCTTGCACCCGTTTCATCTACCGCTGGGCATCAAGCTGGATCAGAACCCCGATGGCAACGCGACCACCTATAGTCCGTGCATCCGTTGCGACGCGTTCGACGGCTTCCCGTGCGCGATCAACGCCAAGGCCGACGCGCAAGTAATCTGTGTCGATCCCACGCGCGCCGCGCACCCGAACTTCACACTTCTGACCAGCGCCTACGTCACCCGGCTGGAGACCGATCCGAACGGGCGAACCGTCCAGGGCGTCCACGTGATCCGTGACGGCCGGCCGGAAGTTTATTCGGCCGACATCGTGGTCGTGGCCTGCGGAGCGCTGAGCTCCGCCCTGCTGCTGCTCCGTTCGGCCAACGAGGCTCATCCGAACGGTCTCGCCAACGGCTCCGATCAGGTCGGCCGAAACTACATGCGGCACAACATGTCGGTGGTCATGGCGCTCTTGAAGGAGCCCAACGATACGGTGTTTCAGAAGACCTTGGCGGTCAGCGACTACTACCTTGGCGCGCCCGACTGGGAGTATCCGCTGGGACTGATCCAGATGTGCGCTATCTCGCACGGGGAGCAAATCCGGGGCGAGGCGCCCCTCCAGTCAGTCATGTCCCTGGCGCCCGAGTGGCCGTTCGAGAAGATGGCCGAGCACGCGATCGATTTCTGGTTGCAGAGCGAGGATTTGCCCCGACCGGAGAACCGCATCTCCTATGACGGGGAGCGGGTAGTGCTGCAAATCCATGAAGGAAACATGGAGGCGGCGAAGCGGCTGAAGGCAAAACTCAAGGGCCTGCTGGAACCGATGAACGCCTGGCCGTCATTGATCGACCGCGGCCTCTACCTCGGCAAAGACATCCCGATCGGCGGCACCGCGCATCAAGCTGGCACCCTGCGCTTTGGCCGCGATCCCAATACGTCGGTCCTCGATCTCGATTGCAAGGCGCATGAACTGGACAACCTCTATGTGACCGATGCGAGCTTTTTCCCGTCGATAGGTTCGGTGAACCCGACGCTGACCATCATCGCCAACGCGCTGCGCGTGGCGGACCACATCGGCAAGCGGCTCGCGGGCTAACTCGGCGCGCCGTTCAAATCTCCAGGCGCTTGGCCAGCAGATGGACGCCGGCCGCCATACCGATGGCGACGGTCACCCAGAAAATCGCGCGGTGTCGGCTGACCTCCATCTCCCAACTCCCGGTGCGCGGATGGCGGCTGTCGAAACGGCCATGGGCGCCATAGGGACCTGGGACCGGCTCGAAGAGATTGTCGGGCGAGTCGGTCGGTTCGGGAGTATCGGACAGCTGCCCGCTATAGCCCGCCTTGGCCAAGTAGTGGTCGATCCATCCGGGCGCGATCTGATTGGCGAGAATCGCCACCAAGGTCGGCAACCCCACCCAGATTTGCCGGCGAGGGTGGAAGGCGCCGAAGTAAATCGCTCGGGCTGGCACCTCCGGCTGGTAGATTGGCGGAACCGGCTGAGCCTTCCAGCCCATCTTGTTCCGCGCCCAGTCGAACTGGGGCGTGTTGACCGCCGGCAAATCCACCATGGTCAAAGTGACATTGATTTTGTCGTGGATCAGTTCAGAGCGGAGTGAATCGGTAAAACCACGAATGGCGAACTTCGCCCCGCAATAGATGGATTGCAGCGGCACCGACCGGTAGGCCAGCGCCGAACCGACATTGACGATCGAACCTCGATTGCGCGGCCGCATGTGTTTGAGCGCGGCCATGGTCCCATGAACCTGGCCCAGATAGGTCACCGCCGTCCCGCGCTGGAATTCGGCCGCGGTCAGTTTGCTTACCGGTGCGAAGACGGTCGCCATGGCGACGTTGATCCAGGCGTCGATTGGCCCAAGTTCGCGCTCCACCTGGTCCGCGGCGGCTTCCACCGCCCCCGCGTCCGCCACATCCGTGGGGATCGGCAAAGCGCGCACGCCGAATTGCCGTAGTTCCGTGGCCGCCTGCTCCAGTCTGTCATTGTCGCGGGAAAGGAGGGCGACGTCGCATCCGTTGCGGGCGAATTCGGTGGCTGTCGCGCGTCCGACGCCGGCGCCCGCGCCAGTGATCACGACGATTTTGTTCATAGTCTTACTCCCAACAGATGGGCTGGCGGCGCTACACCCATCGCTCGGTCGCGGTGGCGTAGCTTTTCTGGCCGATGGCCTTCCCGTCGCCCTTGAGGTCCTCGAACCGTGTCGCCTTGCCGTCGCGCCAGAAGCGCAGGTCGAAGAGGTGATTGCCGACACGCAGGTCCCGGATGGTGATCCTCACGGATGCCGCCGGAGATGGACCGGCCGATCGATAGGCTCAGGGAACGTTCAGGCACGTCTCCGATTTCGGTGTGCAGGGTCCGATTGGTGAGGAAGATGCGGGTGGCGTAGTAGGCGATGTTGCCACTGTTCAGCAGCTCCCATGGCTC
>DATCEL010000396.1:0-2375 GCA_036510115.1 Caulobacteraceae bacterium | reverse complement strand
CGATGGCCATGGCCGTGTGGTCGAGACGCCCGGCGGCTGGAACGATTTCGTCACTCAGAACCCTGGCTTCTTCACCAGCGTTTCGGCCGTGACGTCGCCCGAGGCCAAGCTCGCGCCCCGTCGCGAACGGTCGGCCAGCGTCAAACTCTCCTATCGCGATGAGCGTCGTCTGGCTGAGCTGGAGAAGGAACTGCCGAGGCTGGCGGATCGCATCGCGGATTTGGAGCACCGCCTCGCCGACCCCGACCTTTATGCGCGCGATCCCGACGCCTTCGATCGCGTCAGCGGCGATCTCGCTGATGCCCGGCGGACGCAGGCCGAGGCGGAAGACGCGTGGCTCGATCTGGAAGCGCGCCGCGAGGCCCTGGCCCTTGGCGCGACTCCTGGCTCGGCCTAACCTTCGTGATCCGGGGGTGAGGCCGACGATGAAGATTTCTCTGATAGTCGCCCTCGCGGCCGGCCTTCTCACGGTCGCCTGTTCGCAACACAACGCCTCCACGCCAGCGCCGGGTCGCAGCGCGATCCGCTTCGCCACCGACTGGCGAGCCGAGGCTGAGCAGGGCGGCTATTACGAGGCCTTGGCCGATGGCGAATACGCCAGGCGCGGCCTGGACGTGACTATCGTGCCGGGCGGCCCGGGCGTGAACGTCCCCCAACTGGTGGCTTCGGGGGCCGTGGAGATGGGCATCGGCTCCAACAACTTCATCGTTATGAACCTCGCCGCCCAGGGCGCGCCGGTGAGGGCCGTGGCCGCCTTCATGCAGAAGGATCCGCAGGTTCTGATCGCCCATCCGGACGCCGGCATCCGCTCGCTGGCCGACATGAAGGGCCATCCGATCATGCTCTCGGACGCCTCGGTGACCGCGTTCTGGCCATGGCTCAAGGCCAAGTACGGTTTCAGCGACGATCAGGTGCGCAAATACACCTTCAACAACGCGCCGTTCCTGGCCGACAAGCGCCTGGTCCAGGAAGGCTATCTGACCAGCGAGCCCTATACGATCCAGAAGCAAGGCGGATTTGCGCCGGCCGTCTTCCTTTTGGCCGACGAGGGCTACCCTGGCTACGCCAACATGGTGCTCGCCTCTGACAGGCTGATCGCCGCCAATCCCGCCGCCGTCCGCGCCTTCGTCGCCGCCAGCGCGGCGGGCTGGCGCGACTATCTGCATGGCGATCCCTCACCCGGCGACAAGCTGATCCTGAAGGACAATCCGGAAATGTCCGAGGATGTCCTCGCCCAGGCGCGCGACAAGATGCGCGCTCACGGTATCGTCGATGGCGGCGATGCGTCCGTCGCGGGCGTCATGACCGACCAGCGCTGGGCCGCGTTTTTCGCCGTCGCGACGGCCGAGGGCGTCTATCCCAAAACCCTCGACTATCGGCGCGCCTACACCCTCGCGTTCCTGCCTGCGAAGCCGTGACGCTCGCCGCGCTCGACGCCGTGGAAGTCGTCTATCCGGGCCGGGGCGCGGCGCTCGGCCCGTTTGACCTCGCGATCGAGGCCGGCGAGATCGTCGCCCTGGTCGGACCTTCGGGTTGCGGCAAGTCGACGGCGCTGCGCCTGCTCGCCGGCCTCGAGCCGCCGACACGCGGCGCGGTCTCAAGCTCCGCCGAACGCGGCGAAATCTCGGTGGTGTTCCAGGCGCCGACCCTGGCGCCTTGGCTCTCGGCCCTGGCCAATGTCCGCTTGCCGCTCACACTCTCCGGCGTCGCCCGGGCCGAAGCGACCGATCGGGCGCGCCAGGCGCTCAGCCGCGTTGGCCTCGCCGACGACGAAAGCGCGCGTCCGGCCCAGCTTTCTGGCGGCATGGCCATGCGCGTCGCCCTGGCGCGGGCGTTGGTGACAGGCCCCCGGCTCCTGCTCCTCGATGAACCGTTCGCCGCCCTCGACGAGATCACCCGCCGTGGGCTCGCCGACGATTTGCTGGCGATCTGGGCCGAGACCCATCCGGCCATCGTCTTCGTCACCCACAATGTTGAGGAGGCTGTCTATATGGCCGGCCGGGTGGTGGTGATGACCTCCGGCCCGGGCCGCTTCGCCGGCGAGACGAAGGTCGAGGGGCCGGCGCCGCGCCCGGCGGGGTTCCGCACGACGCCGGGATTCCGCGTGGCGGCGGAGGCGATCTCCGCGTCGCTCGCGATGGCGATGGGGCGTGCCGCGTGAGCCGCGTGCTGGCGCCGGCGGCTCTGATCGCCGTGATCCTTGGCGTCTGGGAGATCGCCACCCGGCTGCTGAATGTGCCGAGCTATATTCTGCCGGCGCCGAGCGCGATCGCCGAGGCGTTGGCGAACAATGCCCCGCTGCTCGCCCTGTCGGCCTGGCGCACCTTGGAGATGGCGCTCCTGGCCTTGCTCGTCGCGGCCTTGTTCGCCGGCGC
>DATCEL010000395.1:0-2809 GCA_036510115.1 Caulobacteraceae bacterium | reverse complement strand
GAGGACCAGATACCCGCGGTCCCGCATGCCGAGCGGATTGTAGGTGTCGCGCACGAAGCCGAAGACAAAGGCGAGATAAAGCGGCGCGGCCCCGATCAGGCGAAAAAGCGCCGTCTGGTGCGCGGCCAGATGCAGCCGGTTCTTCAGGAAGAAGGTGATCGGCACCTCGATCAGGCCGCCATTGGGCGCGCCAAAGCCGAGAAGAACGATCAGCACGCCGAGATAGGCGAATATCCTGACCCTCGTCGATCCGGATAGCGGCGTGGGGGCGACGACGGCGACTTGCGAGTCTGCGCTCATGCGGGTGCGGCTCCGAGCGCGACCCTCCGCGCCCACGCCCTTGGTCGGCCGCGTCGGGCGCTTTCGTCAAGCGCTCGGCGGATGGGCGCCAGAAACAAAGACTCCCGCGCCCCGCCTTATTCTTGACCAAAATGATGAGCTTAGAGAATCTATATGTTCAGTATATTTCACGTATAACGCCGAACATGCGAATATATATAAGGTTTATGTTCTGTCTTGTCGCTGGTCTGATAGTCGAATCTGGCGACATTTTGTCATTGTTGTTTCGAATATTCCGGGAACTTAGCGTCAAGGTTCGCATTATTACAGGACGATTTCGACAGGAGGAAAACGATGACCACCACCGAATTCACCACACCTCGGGTTCAAACCGCCAAACCAACCGAGGGACTCGGCGGCGCCGGCGCCGCGATCTACCGGCGCATGGAGCGCAAGCAACGTCGGCCCGCGTGGCTGGCGGCGATTCCGGTCGGCGTGGTCGCGCTCTTCGCCGTGGGCGGCTTTTTCGCTTACGAGTCGATGAGCAAGCCCGCCGCGACCGCGCAACCTGTTGCTTCAGAAGTGGTTGACGCCCAAGCGCCGGCGCCGGCCGCCACCCCGATAGTTACGCCGACCCCGGCGCCCGTCGCCGCCGTTCCGGCGCCTGAAGCCGCCGCGCCGACGCCGGTTCACCATCGCGCGGCGGTGGCGAAGCACGTGAGAGCCAGGGCCGCGACGCCAGCGGTTCGCAACACCAGCGCCACGGCCGCTAGTCCCGCGCCGGTGGCAGCGCCGCCCGCGTCCAGTCCGACCGCGATTGCTCCCGTCAGCCCGACGGTGGTGTCGCCGCCGACTGCGAGCTCGGAAGCGCCCGTAGTCAGCCCGCCCGCGGAAGCCCCCGCGACGACCGCGCCTACCCCGCAATAGATCGGGCGCCCGCGCGTCTTCAACCCTAGCGAGCGAATGGCGCCGCCCCCATGGGGCGGCGCTGGCGTTTGGCTCGGGAGGCCGGGCCAAGATCGTTCTTGCGAGCGCCGTCGTTCCAGGCGAATGCTGCGGAACGTAAACCGTGAGAGAGACGCACGATGTTTTACAAACGAGCCGCTTCGGCCTTTGTCATGACCCTCGCTCTGAGCGTCTCCGCGTGTTCGAAGGCGCCCACCGCTGCCACGGGCGGGGCAGAAACAGCCAACGCCGCCACGGCGCCATCCTCCAGCGGCTTCACGCTCGCAAGCGATCCGTGCCAGGCCTTGTTCGACGCCATGATAGCCCAGGCCAAGCGGCCGTACGCCGCCATGATAACTACGACGGGCCCTGGGAGTTCGCGTAAACAGAGCGAAACGCGCATCGTCGACGGCAAGTCATACTTCCAGGTCGATGGCGCCTGGCACTCGGCGCCACAAACCGTCGACCAGATGGTCAACGACCTCACCCAGGTTCACAAGACCGCGACGCAGACGTGCAAGGCGTCCGGCGACGAAGCCGTGGGCGGCAAACCTGCGGGAATCTACGACGCCCACATCGTCAACCAAGGCTCGGCGAGCGACAACCGTCTTTGGATTTCGAAGGAAACGGGACTACCGCTAAAATCAGAAGCGCATCTGGAAGGCGGCAGCGTGGTCGACCAGGTGTTCAACTACGATAATGTGACCGCGCCTGCAGGGGCGTAGTCGCCCTGTTTTCGACCGGCCTCGCCTAGAATCCCGCGCCCAGAAGTCTGAGCCGTTCGCGCATCTGTTTCAGGCGGCGGTCGATCTCGGCCATGGTGCGGTTGAGCGCGCCCTCGTCGGCGCGCCAGACTTGGACGATGCGCGCCCAGACGAGGGTCATGGCCGCCAGCCGGGGCGGCGTCGCCTCGACCCCCGCCGCTTCCAGAATGGCGCGGGCCGAGCGCGGCAGATGCGGCAGGAGGGGTACGATCGCCGAGCCATCGACGCCGGCGAGGGCGTCGCGCCACGGCGCCATGGCCTCGATTCTAGCCATCGCGGCGTCGAACAGACGGTCGTGAGGATCATCCGAAGGCGTCGCCGCCGTCGCCAGGGTCGCCTCATCGAGGCGCGCGCCGAGATGATCGATGAGCGCCGTCTTCGACGGCGCGTCGCGATAGAGTTCGGCGAGCGGAATCTCCGCCCGCTCGGCCACGTCGCGCAGGCTGACCTCGCGCCAGGGCCGTTCGCCGCAGAGGGAGTTCAGGGCCGCGAGAGCCCGCTCGAGACGATCGGAATCCATCAGCCCAGTTCCCTCGATCGCGCCGCTGCGGCCGCTACCGCGGCGGCCAAAAGTGGAGCGAGGCCGGGGAGAAGCACCTCAAGCGCCGCCTGCGTCGTGCCGCCCGGCGAGGTGACGCGCGCGCGCAGTTCGTCCGGCCCGTCGGCGCTCTGGGCCAGAAGCGACGCCGCGCCGCAGATTGTCGAGCGGGCCATGCGCGCGGCGTCCTCCCCAGGGAGACCGGCTTCGGCGCCAGCCGCCGCCAACGCCTCGATGAAGGCGTAGAGATAGGCCGGGGCGGAGCCGGAGGCGGCCGTCGCCG
>DATCEL010000394.1:0-4275 GCA_036510115.1 Caulobacteraceae bacterium | reverse complement strand
GAGAGCGGCCTGGCCACAATGCCCAGGGGCGTGGGCTCTTTCGCCGCGATGTTCGTCGTCGGCCGCCTCATCGGCAAGATTGACACGCGCCTGATCCTCTTCACCGGCCTGTCGATCAGCGTCGTCTCGCTCTGGCAGATGACTCATTTCGACCTCGGTATGACGGCCACGCCGATCATCGTCTCCGGGGTTATCCAGGGTGTCGGCATCGGCCTGATCTTTGTCCCGCTTTCCACCCTGGCCTTCACCACTTTGCCCAGCAGCCTGCGGTCGGAGGCTACTGCGGTCTACACCCTGGCTCGGAGCCTCGGCTCCAGCGTTGGCATCTCGATCATGGAGGCCCTGTGGACCAAAAACAGCGCCATCGCCCACTCGGGCCTCGCCGCCCACATCAGCCCGGGCGACACGGTGGTCCGCGCGGCCCTGGGGGCGAATCTCGGCAGCGTGGGGGGACTCGAGACGCTCAATGACGAGATCACCCGCCAGGCGGGCATGATCGCCTATTTGGACGACTTCAAACTGATGATGTTCATCACCCTGGCCTGCATGCCGCTTCTGTTGTTCATGCGCACGCCGAAATTCGCGCCGGAGGCTGCCCATGCATTCGTGGACTAGAGTCCAGGCGCGCGCGGGCGCCGTTTTGCTGGTCGGCGGCCTTGCCGGATGCGCCGCGGTCGGGCCGAACTTCAAGCCGCCGGCGGCGCCGAACGTCGCCGGCTACGCCATGGCCGGCGACCGCTCGCCCACCGAAGCCGCCCTGGCGCCGGCGCGGCACGCGGCCGGCCCGTGGTGGAAGGACTTCGGTTCCACCCGCCTCGACGAGGTCATGGACAAGGCCCTGGCCGGCAATCAGACAGCGGCCGTCGCCATCGCCAACCTCGACAAGGCGAGGGAACAGGCGGCCAGCGTCCACGGCGGCCTCGCTCCGCGCGTGGACGCCAACGCCGGCGCCGAACGCGAGCGGATCAATCTCCAAGCCTTCGGCCTTTCGGGTATTCCTGGTTTTCCAAGCATCCATAACCCGACGATCAACCTGTTCACCATCGGGGCCATGGCTTCCTATGACTTCGACATCTTCGGCGGCCAGCGCCGCAAGCTCGAGACCGCCCAGGCGGCCGAGACCGCCGAGGCCCGGCGGGCGGACGCCGCCTATCTGACCCTCACCGGCAATGTCGCCATGGCCGCCGTGCGCATCGCCGCCATCCGCGCCCAGATGGACGCCGTCGAGGAGATCATCGCCGACGACAACCGGAACCTCTCCGTCGTCGAGAAGGCCGCCGCGGCGGGAGGAGAGGCCCGGTCATCGGCCACCGGCCCTCGCGCCCAGATCGCCTCCGACCAGGCCCTCTTGCCGCCGCTCGCCCAGCAACTCAGCCAGGCGCGGCACAACCTCGCCCTGCTGGCGGGCGAGCCGCCGGCGGCCTGGACCGCGCCCGACTTCAGCGTCGCCGACTTCAGGCCGCCGGCCCAGGTCCCCGTCGCCTTGCCTTCGGCCCTGGTGCGCAACCGGCCCGATATCCTGGCCGCCGAGGCCGATCTGCACGCCGACACCGCCCGCATCGGCGTCGCCACGGCCGATCTCTATCCCGACATCAAGCTCTCCGCGGGCTTCACCCAGACCGCCCTGACCCCCGGCGGCCTGTTCAGCTACAACGCCTCCGGCTGGAACATCGGGCCCACGCTGACCCTGCCAATCTTCAATGGTGGGCGGCTGCGCGCCGACAAGCGCGCCGCCGAGGCCCAGGCCCGCGCCTCCCTCGCTCAATACCGCCAGACGGTGCTCACCGCCTTCACCCAGGTCGCCGATGTCCTGACCGCGCTCGCCCACGACGACGATCGCCTCACCGCCCTCGGCGCGGCGCAGACCGCGGCCGACAACGCCCTCAAGGACGCCCGCACCGCCTACCGGCTGGGCGGCGGTCCCCTGGCGGCGGTGGTCGACGCCCAGAGGCAGGCGGCGCGCGCGCGGCTGGATGTCGTCCAAGCTCAGAGCCAGAAGCTGATGGACGTGATCGAGCTCTACGCCGCCACGGCGACGGATTGGCGGGAGGCCGCGAAGGGCTCCTGAAGAGGCATCATCAGAGCCGATGAATTGGGTTGATTTCCGCTCCGGCGGAGTTGCGCGAAGGTGATTTACACGCTGTCGAGATTTCGCCATATTGTTTCCGGCGAAAGGTGATTGCTCGTGAATTGGCGATCACGCGCCGGAAAATTGGAGCGAGGCGGGACCATGAAACTTTTCAATCTTTTGGCCTTGAGTGCGATAGCGGGAGCCTCGCTTCTGTCGGCCGCCAACGCAGCGCCGACCACCGCATATATGTTCGGATTCACACCGAGCGGCTCCCAGCAACTGGTCCTCAACGGCGGTGCGATTGTCCTCAATGCGACAGCGACCGGGTGGTACGCTAACACCGGCACAGGGAACGGCGGTTCGAATTACATTGTCGGCAACTGCAGCGTGAGCCCATGCGGCGATTCTGGCGATGGCGAATATCGGGACTATTTCGTCTTCGATCTGAGCAACGTTGACGTGCCGATCACCTCGGCAAGCCTGAGCATAGGCAATCCGTCCAACGGTTTCGGCGGATCGCCGGCCGATTACACGTCTTGGGACGTGACCACCGCCCTTGCGAGCCTGACGAGTGGCGGCGGCGGTCTGGCTGCATATGGCGACCTTGGCTCGGGCGTGATGTACGCCTCGACGGCCGTGGGCGCGGGCGACAACGGCACGCAGGTTTCAATCGTTCTGGACAGCGCGGCGATCACCGCCTTGAACGCCGACTTGGGCTCGCAGTTCGCCATTGGCGGCGCGCTCAGCACGACGGTGCCCGAACCGGCGACGTGGGGCCTGATGCTAGCTGGCGTGGGCGCGGTGGGCTTCGCCCTGCGACGCCGGGGGAAGATAGCCACCGCCTGAGTTCCCGCCGAGCGGGAAGCCGCCACCAAATAGGCGCGCGGCGTCATTCCGCTCGACTGCCTGGATCAGCACGCGCTTTCGGTCCCGGTCGGCGGGGAAGATCGCTGTTACCGTCAACAGACGACGTCATGCTGGCGGCGCGCGAATGGCCCGCGAAAGCTCGGAGTTTGCGGAAGATTGCGGGAAGCCGCGTCGTTTCGGCGCGTTTCGAAGCGTTTCGGCCCATGTTACTGGCGTTAACCCGCCGTCCATCTTAAAGTTGGTCAATCGCGCCTTCGGGCCGCGATACGAGGGCGGACCGAAGCGAAGCCGAATTAGAAGGGGTAGGTTGGAACCGACGCACATCGAGGCGCCCGAATACTTCCACAAGGTTGTTGATTGTCAGTGGGCGTGCCCAGCCCACACGCCGGTGCCGGAATACATCCGGCTGATCGCCGAACGGCGTTACACCGACGCTTATATGATCAACTGGAAGTCCAACGTCTTTCCGGGGATTCTCGGGCGGACGTGCGACCGGCCGTGCGAGCCGGCCTGCCGTCGCGTGCGCGTCGAATCCGAGCCGGTTGCCATCTGCCGCCTGAAGCGCGTCGCCGCCGACCACAAGGACGACATCACCGATCGATTGCCGACGCCGGCCGCCAAACGAAACGGCAAGCGCGTCGCCTGTGTCGGCGCCGGACCGGCCTCGCTCACCGTCGCCCGCGATCTCGCGCCGATGGGCTATGAGGTGGTGATCTTTGACGCCGACGCAAAATCCGGCGGCATGATCCGCAGCCAGATTCCGCGCTTCCGCCTGCCCGAGAGCGTCATCGACGAGGAGGTCGGCTATATCACCGGCCTCGGCCCGGTGATGCGGCTGGGTGAACGGGTGGATAGCCTGAAGGCCATTCTGGCCGAGGACTACGACGCCATCTTCGTCGGCTCCGGCGCGCCGCGCGGGCGCAATCTAGAGCTTCCCGGGCGCGAGGAGGCGGGCGCCAACATCCACATCGGCATCGACTGGCTGGCCAGCGTTTCCTTCGGCCATGTGGACAGGATCGGCCGGCGGGTGATCGTCCTTGGCGGCGGCAACACCGCCATGGACTGCTGCCGCACCTCGCGTCGTCTGGGCGGCGAGGAGGTCAAGGTCATCGTCCGCTCCGGCTTCGAGGAAATGAAGGCGTCGCCCTGGGAAAAGGAGGACGCCATGCATGAGGATATTCCCATCCTCAACTACCTCGTTCCCAAGGCCTTCACCCACGAGGGCGGGCGCCTGACCGGCGTCACCTTCGAGAAGGTCGCGGCCGAACGCGACGACAAAGGTCGCCGACGCTTGGTCCCCACAGGCGAAGCCGACGTTCACCACGCCTGTGACGACG
>DATCEL010000393.1:0-3329 GCA_036510115.1 Caulobacteraceae bacterium | reverse complement strand
CAGGGGATAGAGAGCGATCTCGCCCTCGCGCCCCCGGGCGGCGATGATCGCCAATTCACGCCGAAAGTCTGCGGGCGCCTCGGCGATGCACGGGCGGCCTCCGAGAGATTTCAGAGCGGCGTCCGCGTCGCGCGGACGCATGACCCAGGCCTGACCCTTGCCGTCATAGCCGCCGCGACGCGTCTTCAACAGCAGAGGCGCGCCGAGGTGTTTCAGAGCCCGCGACAGATCGTCCCTGCCATTGACCTCGGCGAAAGCAACGGTCGGCGCGCCGGCCGCGTTCAGGAAGCTTTTCTCTTCGAAGCGATCCTGCGCGATGGCGAGTGCGCGCGCGGACGGGGCCACTTCGGCGCCCAGTTCAATCAGACGCTCGACCGCCGTCGCCGGCACGTTTTCGAACTCGAAGGTGACCACGTCACAACCCTGGGCCAGGGCTTCAAGCCCGGCCGGATCGTCATAGGCCGCGCGGATCGTTCGCGCCGCCACCCGACTGGCCGGGGCGTCGTCTTCGGGCGTCAGGATGGCGATGTCGAAGCCGAGCCGCGCGCCAGCCATGGCCAGCATGCGGCCAAGCTGGCCGCCGCCCAATATGCCGATCGTCGATCCTGGCTGCAGCGGAAATTTCGCCATCAGGCGCGAGCCGCCTCGTCCACGCCCTCCGGAACCGAGGCGGCCAGTTCGGCGCGATGCCGCTCCAGGCGCGCCGCGAGATCGGGATCGGCGAGAGCGACGATCTTGGCCGCCAGCAGGCCGGCGTTGCGCGCGCCCGCCTCGCCCACGGCCAGGGTCCCCACCGGCACACCGGCGGGCATCTGAACGATTGAGAGCAGGGAATCGAGACCGTGCAGGAACTTGGATTGGATCGGCACGCCCAGAACCGGCAGATCGGTCATCGAGGCGGTCATGCCGGGAAGGTGCGCCGCCCCGCCGGCGGCGGCGATGATGACCTTGAAGCCGGCGGCTTTCGCGCCCTTGGCGAAGCGGTAAAGACGCTCGGGCGTGCGATGGGCCGAGACCACCTTCACCTCATATCTTACTCCGAGGGCGTCCAGGCTCTCCGCCGCGCCCTTCATGGTCGGCCAGTCCGAGCGGCTGCCCATGATGATGGCGACGGTCTGGCTCATGATCGCGCATGTCCCCTCAAAGACTGGACTATAGGCGCCGGCGGCGCCCTCGCAAAGGCGCCGCCGATGACCGCTTTCGTTCCGACCCGCGCCGGCTTAGATGAGACTTTCCGGGGAGGCCCCAGAAAGAGTGGTCATGCGCACGATTTCTCACTTCATCGACGGGCGGACGTTCGAGGGCGGCAGCGGCCGCTTCGGCGACGTCTTCAATCCCAACACCGGCGAGGTGCAGGCGAGAGTGGCCCTGGCCAACGCGTCCGACCTCGACGCCGCCGTTCAGTCCGCGGCCAAGGCGCAAGTCCAATGGGCGAGCGTCAATCCGCAGCGCCGCGCCCGGGTGATGTTTGAATTCAAGCGCCTGGTGGAGGCGCGTATCGACGAACTGGCCGAGATCCTCTCCACCGAGCATGGCAAGGTTCTCGCCGATTCCCGCGGCGATGTGATGCGCGGCATCGATGTGATCGAGTTCGCCTGCGGCGCGCCGCATGTGCTGAAGGGCGAGTACACCGAAGGCGCCGGCCCCGGAATCGACGTCTATTCCATGCGTCAGCCGCTGGGCGTCGTCGCCGGCATCACCCCGTTCAATTTTCCCGCCATGATCCCGATGTGGATGTTCGGCATCGCCATCGCTTGCGGCAACAGCTTCATCCTCAAGCCGTCGGAGAAAGACCCCGGCGTGCCCATGCGGCTGGCCGAATTGTTCCTCGAGGCCGGCGGCCCGGCGGGCGTCCTCAATGTGGTCAACGGCGACAAGGCCGCGGTCGACGCGATCCTCACCCATCCGCTGATCCGGGCGGTGAGTTTCGTCGGCTCCTCGGACATCGCCGCTTATGTCTATTCGACGGGAACGGCGCACGGAAAGCGCGTTCAGGCCATGGGCGGGGCCAAGAACCACGGCGTCATCCTGCCCGACGCCGATCTCGATCAGGCGGTGAAGGACATCATCGGCGCCGCCTATGGCTCGGCCGGAGAGCGCTGCATGGCCCTGCCCGTCGTGGTTCCGGTGGGCGAGAAGACCGCCGAGGCGCTGCGCGAGAAAGTGCTCTCCGAGATCGAGACTCTCAAAGTCGGCATTTCGACCGACGCCGCCGCGCAATACGGGCCCGTGGTCACCGCCGCCCATAAGCAGCGCGTGGAAGACTATATCCAGTTGGGCGCGGACGAGGGCGCCGAGCTGGTCGTCGATGGGCGCGGCTTCACGCTGCAGGGCTACGAGGATGGCTTCTTCATTGGCCCAACGCTCTTCGATCACGTGAAGCCGACGATGCGGACCTACAAGGAGGAGATTTTCGGCCCGGTCCTGCAGATCGTGCGCGCCCATTCCTTCGAGGAGGCCGTCGCCCTGCCCTCGGAGCACGACTATGGCAACGGCGTCGCCATCTTCACCCGCAACGGACGAGCGGCGCGCGAGTTCGCCGCGCAGGTCAATGTCGGCATGGTCGGGATCAATGTGCCGATCCCGGTTCCGGTCGCCTATCACACCTTCGGCGGCTGGAAGCGCAGCGCCTTCGGCGACACCAATCAGCATGGCATGGAGGGGGTGAAGTTCTACACCAAGGTCAAGACCGTCACGGCGCGATGGCCGGAAGGCATGCAGGACGACTCCGCCTTCGTCATTCCGACCATGGGGTGAGGACGTTGGGTGGGGATTTGATCCTCCCCTGCGAAGCGGGGGAGGGGGACCGCGAAGCGGTGGAGGGGGCAGGCGGACGAGCGCAGGTGCTTTTTCCCCTGCCCCCCTCCCGGCCGGAGCCTGTCCTCGGGCCGACCTTCGGTCGGACCCGGGGGGCCGTACTCCCCCCGCTTCGCAGGGGGAGATGATGGACTTCACCCTTTCCGAGGATCAGCGGGCGATCGAGGATGCGGCGCTCAGCTTCGCGAGAGCGGAGCTGGCGCCGCACGCGGCGCGCTGGGACGAAGACAAACACTTCCCGGTCGACACCCTGCGGGCGGCCGCGGCCCTCGGATTCGCTGGCGTCTATATCAAGGAGGATGTGGGCGGTTCGGGGCTGACGCGCCTCGACGCCTCGATCATCTTCGAGGCCCTGTCGAGCGGCGATGTCTCCTCGGCGGCTTTCCTGTCGATCCACAACATGGCCAGTTGGATGATCGATCGCTTCGGCTCGGACGATCTGCGCCGGCGCTATCTGCCGCGCCTGACGACAATGGAATTGATCGCCTCCTATTGCCTGACCGAACCCGGCG
>DATCEL010000392.1:0-12046 GCA_036510115.1 Caulobacteraceae bacterium | reverse complement strand
GGCGGCGCCCCCCGCCCCTCGATGCCTGGCCGACGTCGACACCCCTATCGCGACGCTCCTCGGTCTGCTGATCAAGTGCGTCTATGCGGCCAGTGTCGAGACGGCGTCCGAAGTCGCCGAGATCGTGAAACTGCCCGCGACGGTCATTCTCGAGCTTTTCGAAGAAGGTGAGCAGCGGCAATTGCTCGCCGTCGTCGGCGCGGTCAGGGCGGACCTGACCTCCGAGCGGCGCTACGCGCTCACCAAGAGCGGCGTCGAAGCGGCCCAGGCGGCCATGCGTCGATGCGAATACATCGGTCCGGCGCCGGTTTCCCTGGACGCCTACCGGGCTCAGATCGAAAGCCAGGTGATCACCCACGAACACGCTGACCAGGCGGCCATCGATGAGGCCTTCCGGGAGCTTGTCGTTTCCGCCGAACTGTTCACCAACCTCGGGCCGGCGATCAACTCGGGTCGTTCGATTCTTCTCTATGGACCTCCCGGTAACGGCAAGACCACTATCGCCGAGCAGATCGGTTCACTGTTCAAGGACGTGGTCTACATTCCCCATTGCTTCGAGGTCGACGGCCAGATCATCAAGGTCTTCGATCCGCTGGTTCATAAGCCGGTGGAAAGTCAGACGGCGCCGGTGATGCGCGCCTTCATGGCCGACCGCGAGCAGTTCGACCGGCGGTGGGAAGCCTGCCGTCGGCCGGTGATCACTGTCGGCGGCGAACTGACGCTCGAGATGCTCGATCTCGGCTTCAACCCGGAGGCGAAGTTCTACGAGGCGCCCCTGCACATCAAGGCGCTGGGCGGCGTCTTCCTGATCGACGACTTTGGCCGGCAGCTTGTCTCTCCCAAGGCGTTGCTCAACCGTTGGATCACCCCGCTTGAGGATCGCCGAGACCACCTCAAGCTCAATTCCGGTAAGAGCTTTGCTCTGCCCTTCGACGAACTCGTGGTCTTTGCGACCAACTTGTCGCCGAAGGATCTGATGGATACCGCCTTCCTGAGGCGAATCCCCTACAAGATCGAGATACCGGCGCCATCGACGCAGGTCTGGCGTCAGATCTTCGCGAAGATCGCCGAGGAATTCTCCGTCGATCTCCCCGAAAAAGTTCTCGAATACCTGGCTACGGAGATCAACGACTGGAAGGACGTGGCGCTCGCCGGTTACCAGCCCCGATTCATCGTCGAGCAGGTCCAGGCGGCGTGCCGTTTCGCCAAGGCGCCGTTCGAGTACCGGCCCCAATTTCTGAACATGGCGCTCAGCAACCTCCACGCCCGCGACAAGTCAGACATCGACGCCGATGCAGCCGCTGGCGAAGCGGCGAACGCCGGGGACCCGGCCGTTCCTTCCGTCCGCGAGCGTAAGGTGGCCGGCGCGAGCTGAGGCTAGAGCCTGATGCGTTTGCACGGAACAGATGCAAGCGTTGAATCAGGCTCTAAACTTTTGATTCTAGAGCAAATCGTCCACGTTCAGATGATTCCATCTGAACGTGGTTTGCTCTAGCCCGCGCCACGGCGCTTGGGCGCCGCGAACCACGTTGACGCTCGCGTCGCGGTTGCCTAGAACAGATCGCGAACACGCGGGAGATCGATGTGCGCGAAGACGGCAAGATCGACTATGTGGAGTTTCCGGCGTCCGATCTCGCCGCGGTCAAGCGTTTCTATGCCGACGCCTTCGGCTGGGCGTTCACCGACTACGGACCCGGCTACGCCGCCTTTGACCGCGCCGGGACCGACGGCGGTTTCAACGGCGAGGACGGGCCGCCCGCGCCGCTGGTGATCCTCTACGCCCACGATCTGGAAGCCATGCAGTCTAAGGTCGAGGCCGCCGGCGGCGAGATCGTGCGCTCTATCCTGTCCTTCCCCGGCGGACGGCGGTTCCATTTCCGCGATCCCTGCGGCAACATCCTGGGCGTCTGGTCGGCGGACTGACGCCCCGCCGCGATTGCTCGCCCAGCGCCCGGTTCTATAAGGGTAGGCTCCCCAAGGGAGTCGCATGCGTCGCCGGACCTTTCTCGCCACCCTGCCCCTGGCCGCGGCCGCTTCGACAGCGGCGGCGGCTTCTGGACATCGTGACCCCGTCAAGGACGCCGGTCTAAACCGGCCCGACGTGCACGAGGGCGACCGCATAGCCGGCGAGAGCTTTGCTTCGCGCTCAGCCGTCTGGGGCCTCCATGGCGCGGCGGCCACGGCCCATCCCTCGGCCACGCTTACCGCCATCGACATTCTGCGCGCCGGCGGCTCGGCCGTGGACGCCGCCATCGCCGCCAACGCGGCGCTCGGCTTGCTCGAGCCGATTTCCTGCGGCGTGGGCGGTGATTGCTTCGCCATGGTGTGGGACCCCAAAGCGAGAAAGTTGGCCGGTCTCAACGGGTCGGGCCGCTCGCCGCGCTCTCTGAGCCTCGCCACTCAGCGCGCGCGGGCGAAGAACGGCCTCATCGCCTCCTATGGCGCTGTCTCGGTGTCCACGCCCGGCGCCGTCGATGCCTGGTGGACCCTCCACAAGCGCTACGGCCGTCTGCCGTGGGCCGATCTCTTCGCCCCGGCGATCGAGATGGCGCGGGCCGGCACGCCCATCCCCCAGACGATCGCCTACTACCTCGCAGCCTCTCACCGGCTGTTCACCCGCCCGGGCGTAGGGATCGAAGAGGTGGAGAACTTCAAGAAAGTTTGGGCGCCTGCTGGGTCGATGCCCGCCGAGGGCGAGGTGTTCGCCAACCCCGCCTTGGCCCGCACCTATGGTCTGATCGCCGCCGGCGGTCGCGAGGGCTTCTATGGTGGCGAGGTGGCCGACGTCATCGACGCATACTTCAAGCGCATCGGCGGTTGGCTCTCGAAGGCGGACCTGGCGGCGCACCATTCCGAATGGGTTGAGCCCCGCTCGATCAACTACCGGGGCGTGGCCGACATCTGGGCGCTCCCGCCCAACAGCCAGGGTCTTTCGACCCTGCAGATCCTCAATATCCTTGAGCGTTTCGACATCGCCGGCATGGGTTTCCAATCTGCGGCCAGCCTGCATACCCAGATCGAAGCCAAGCGCCTCGCCTTCGAAGATCGCGCCCGCTATTTCGCCGACCCCGACTTCGTCAAGGTGCCGATCGATTGGCTGCTCTCAAAGGACTACGCGGCCGAGCGCGCCAAGCTCATCCGGCCCGACCGCATTCTCTCTCCCGCGTTCCCCGGCCAAGCGCCCAGCCACGGCGACACGACCTATTTCTGTGTCGCCGATGCCTCGGGGATGATGGTGTCGATGATTCAATCCAACTATCGCGGCATGGGTTCCGGCCTGATGCCGGACGGTCTCGGCTTCATGTTCCAGGATCGGGGCGAACTGTTTTCCCTGCGCGACGGCGACGCCGACATCTACGCGCCCGGCAAACGGCCCTTTCAGACCATCATCCCGGGCTTCGCGACCAAGGGCGGTGAGCCGTGGCTGGCCTTCGGAGTCATGGGCGGCGATATGCAGCCGCAAGGTCAGGCGCAAATGATCGTCAACCTCATCGACTATGGCCTCGGGCTGCAGGCGGCGGGAGATTCGCCGCGCTGGCATCACGAGGGCTCGAGCGAGCCGACCGGCGAACCACAGCACGGTTTGGGCTTGCTGCATCTGGAATCCGGCGTGCCGGCGGACACGCGCAAGGCGCTGGAGGGGCTCGGCTGGCCGATGGCGCCGTCGGACGGCAACTTTGGCGGTTACCAGGCGATCGAACAGCTGCCTGGTCGCTATGCGGCGGCGAGCGAAATGCGCAAGGACGGCGCGGCTCTGGCCTATTGATTAAGGGAAACGGGCCATGACTCCCGATGAAATGCGCGAGATCTGCCTTTCTTTTCCCGGCGCCGTGGAGGGCCGCAGCTACGGCGCCCCCGCATTCCTGGTGAACAAGAAGTTCTTCACCCGCCTGCGGCGCGACGACGCCAGCGTGGTCTTGATGGACGTCGGCTTCGACGAGCGCGAGATGCTGATGGAGGCCGAGCCGGAGACCTTCCACTTCACCGCCCACTACAAGGACTTTCCTTGCGTGCTGGCGCGCATCGCCACCCTGCACCCGGGTTCGTTCCGCAACTTCCTCGAGCGCCGCTGGCGTAAGATCGCGCCCAAGACAGCAATAAAGGCTCGTGACGCGACGGCCGCCGCCACCGATCGGAACAGCGATGAAACCGGATGACGAGCCTTGGCACGCCCATGTCTATGCGCATGACGAGGAGCGGGCCGCCGCCGAGGCCCTAAGGGCGCGGTTCAAGGAAGCCCTGGCGGCCGGCCAGATCGCCGGCCTGCGTTTCGTCGGTCCTTTGGCGAAAGGCGCCGTCGGCCCCCATCCGCTGCCGCAGTTCGAGGTTCACTTCCTGGGTTCCGCGGAGGCGAAGGTGCGCGCCTTGATCGAATCAAGCGGCCTCACCGCCCTCATCCATCCCCTCACCGACGACGATCTCGCCGACCACACCAGACTGGGGCGATGGATCGGCGAGGCTCTGCCGTTGGATGTCTCCGTGCTCGATCCGCCGGGCGTGAACCAAGGCTTGGCCAGATTTGGCCGATCTGATCTGTGACCGCGATGCCGGACCGCCTATCGGTTCTTGGCTTAGAACTCGTCGTGGATCATGGAGTTGAAATGCTCCATGACCTCCTTCATGTCCTGCTCCGACGGCGGATTTTGAGTGTCGACCGTGGGGGCCGACGGCCCTCCGACCGTCAACCGAGCGATCACCGCGCCACCGCGGACAAGCATGACTTCGTGGCCGGTCTGAAGCCCCTCCAGCGCGGCGGCGACGCGTGGCGGCAGGTCATCAAGGTCGATCCGCGTCATCACCGGGCCATCCTAGCCGCTCGCGCCGGCCCGTGACATAGGGGGCGATGGCCTACCGATCCCTGCGCGATTTCATCGCCGCCCTCGAAGCCGAAGGCGAACTCGTCCGGGTCACGGCGCCGGTCTCGACGGTTCTGGAAATGACCGAGATCTGCACGCGGCTGCTGGCCGAGGGCGGTCCGGCGGTGCTGTTCGAGCATCCGGTCGATGCCGCGGGCAGGCCGTCGTCCATGCCCTGCCTGGCCAATCTTTTCGGGACGGTGGGGCGTGTCGCCCGAGGAGTTACGCTCGACGGCAAGACCCGGACAACCGCCAGGGAGCTGCGCGAGGTCGGCGAACTCCTGGCCTTTCTGCGCCAACCCACCCCGCCCAAAGGCCTCAGGGAAGCCTGGGAGATGTTGCCCCTGGCCAAGACAGCCATGGACATGCGCCCGAAGATCGGCGCTCGCGCGCCGGTCCAGCAGGTAGTGCTGACGGGTGACGACATCGATCTCGGCAAGCTGCCCATCCAGACCTGCTGGCCGGGCGAACCCGCGCCGCTGATCACCTGGCCGCTGGTGGTGACCAAGGGTCCGTCGGACGCTCCGGAGGATGACTTCAACCTCGGCATCTATCGCATGCAGGTGGTGGGCAGGGACCGCACGATCATGCGCTGGCTCGCCCACCGCGGCGGCGCCCAACACCATCGGCGGTGGAAGGAAGCGGGCAAGCCCGACGCTCTCCCCGCCTGCGCCGTCATTGGGGCCGATCCGGGAACGATCCTCGCCGCCGTGACGCCCGTGCCGGACACCCTGTCGGAATATCAGTTCGCCGGATTGCTGCGCGGCGCCAGCGTTGAACTGGTCCCCGCCAAGACCCAGCCTCTGCTGGTTCCGGCTCACGCCGAGATCGTTATCGAGGGCGAGGTCCGCCTCAATGAATACATGGACGAGGGGCCGTACGGCGATCACACCGGCTACTACAACAGCGTTGAGCCGTTCCCGGTTTTCCAGGTGACCGCGATCACCATGCGGCGCGACCCGATCTACCTCACCACCCACACCGGCAGGCCCCCCGATGAGCCGAGCGTGCTCGGCGAAGCGCTCAACGAGGTGTTCATCCCCCTGCTTCAGGCCCAATTCCCGGAGATCGTCGATTTCTGGCTGCCGCCGGAGGGGTGCAGCTATCGCATCGCCGTGGTGTCGATCCGCAAGGCCTATCCCGGCCACGCCAAGCGGGTGATGTTGGGCGTGTGGTCGTATCTGCGCCAGTTCATGTACGCCAAGTGGGTGATCGTGGTCGATGACGACATCGACGCCCGCGATTGGAAAGACGTCATGTGGGCCATCGCCACCCGCATGGACCCGGCGCGCGACATCACCGTCATCGAATCGACGCCGATCGACTATCTCGATTTCGCCTCGCCGGTCAGCGGCCTCGGCGGCAAGATCGGTCTCGACGCCACCAACAAATGGCCGCCGGAGACCGCGCGCGAGTGGGGCCGCCAGATCCGCATGGATCCGGGCGTGATCGACGCGGTGACGGCGATGTGGCCCAGCCTCGGACTGCCCGGCGACGGCCGGTCGATCTGGAAATGAGCGCCCCCTGGACATCCTGACGCCACCGACCTAGAAGCGCGCCCTTCCGCCGGCCTGGGGTCCGAATCCCCGGCGGCGCAGCCTTGGTCGTATCCTGATGTCCCGCCCGAAAACACCGGTCCGCCGCGCCAAGGCGGGACCATCTCAGCGCCAGCTTCGCGCCGGCGAACTGGTAAGACACGCCCTGGTGGAGATCCTGCGCGAGGACGATCTGGCCGATCCGGCGCTGGCCGGCGTCTCGGTGACCCTCAGCGAAGTTAAGATGAGCCCGGACCTGAAGCACGCCCTGTGCTTCGTCGAGCCGCTTGGGGGCGAGCATGCGCCGGAGGTCGTCGCCGGGCTGAACCGCGCCACCCGACGCCTGCGCGGGCGCCTGGGCCGGATGATCGAAATGCGCTTCACCCCCGAGCTCAAGTTCGTCCATGACGACACCTTCGACGCCGCCACGCACATGAACCGGCTGCTGGCCGATCCCCGCGTGCGCCGGGACGTGGAGGCCGGCGAGGACGGACCGGACGGGAACGCCTGATGGCGCGGCGCCGCAAGGGGGACGCGGTCTCCGGCTGGATCAATCTCGACAAGCCCCGCGGCCTCGGCTCAACCGGAGCGGTGGGGCGCGTGCGTCGCGCCTTCAACGCCCAAAAGGCCGGTCACGCCGGCACCCTCGACCCACTGGCCGATGGCGTGTTGCCGATCGCTCTGGGCGAGGCCACCAAAACGGTCCCGTTCCTGATGAACGGCGACAAGGCCTATCGCTTCACCATCCGCTGGGGCGTCGAGACCGCGACCTTCGACGAGGAGGGCGCGGTGACCGCGACCTCGGACGTCCGGCCCTCGCCAGCGGCCATCGCCGACGCGCTTGGCGAATTCATCGGCGAGATCGATCAGGTCCCGCCGGCCTTTTCGGCGGTGAAGGTCGGCGGCGAGCGCGCCTACGATCTCGCTCGCGAGGGGATCGCGGTGGAGCTGGCGGCGCGCAAGGTGTTCATCCACGACGCGCGCCTGACGGGCTCGCCGGACGCCGATCACGCCATCGTCGAGATCGCCTGTGGCAAGGGAACTTACGTGCGCGCCCTGGTGCGCGATCTCGCCGAACGGCTGGGCGCCCACGCCCACGTCAGCCAGCTTCGCCGCACCCGGGTGGGGTCCTTCGACGAGGCCGCGGCGATAACGCTGGAACGGCTGGAGGAATTGTGTCATAGGGGCGCGCCTCTGGAGGCTTTGCTTCCGGTCGAGACCGCCCTGGACGACATCCCGGAGCTGGCCGTGACCGCCGAAGACGCTTTCAGGCTGACGCAGGGACGATCGATCGTTCTGCTTCCCCGGCAGGTCGAAACCTTGAGGGCGCGTCTCGACGCCTCCCGCACCGTTTCGGCCCGTCATGGAGCGAATATCGTGGCCCTCTGCGAGATGCGGGCGGGACGGCTCAATCCCACACGCGTTTTCCATCTCACCTGAGCGGAAAGATCCCGATGTCGATCACCGCAATACGCAAGACCGAACTTATTCACACCCACGCCCGCTCGGAGGGCGACACCGGATCGGCCGAGGTCCAGGTGGCCATCCTATCGGAACGGATCGCCAACCTCACCGAACACTTCCGGACGCACAAGAAGGACAACCATTCGCGTCGCGGCCTGCTCAAGCTGGTCTCCCAGCGGCGGTCGCTGCTCGATCACCTCAAGAAATCGGACGACGGTCGCTACCAGACCCTGATCGGGGTCCTGGGATTGCGCCGCTAGTTAAGCGTTACCGACCCGCGCCGCTGTCGGCGCGCGCCATCTTTATCGCCGCCGCCCGCCATCGACAGGCATGAGGGCGGCGGCCCTCGCCCCAGGTAAGTCCAGGGGCGCACACGCCGAGGGTTCTTGAAAGCAATCCTCACCCAAGCCTGTCGAACGAGGAGAGGATTCCCGGCAAACATGGCTCCTGAGGAGCCGACCGACCCTGTCCGCCGCTGAGGGAATAGGCCCTCGGCATTGAAAGAAAGAAGATCAAGACATGTTCGATATTCGACGCAAGTCCATTGAATGGGCCGGCCGCAAGCTGACCCTCGAAACCGGCCGCATCGCGCGCCAAGCCGATGGCGCGGTCCTCGCGACCTACGGCGACACCACCGTGCTGGCCGCGGTGGTCTTCGAGAAGTCGCCCAAGCCAGGGCTCGATTTCTTCCCACTGACCGTCAACTACCAGGAGAAAACCTTCGCCGCCGGCAAGATTCCGGGCGGCTTCTTCAAGCGTGAAGGTCGGCCATCAGAGAAGGAGACCCTCGTCTCCCGCCTCATCGACCGGCCCATCCGGCCGCTGTTCGTCAAGGGTTTCAAGCATGAAACCCAGCTGATCATCACCGTGCTGTCGCACGATCTCGAGAACGATCCCGATATCGTCGCCATGGTCGCGGCCTCCGCGGCTCTGACGCTTTCGGGCGTGCCGTTCATGGGCCCCATCGGCGCCGCGCGCGTCGCCTTCATCGACGGGCGGTATGTGCTCAACCCGACCCTCGATCAGGTCAAGGACGAAGCCAATCGTCTCGACCTGGTGGTCGCCGGCACCAATGACGCGGTGATGATGGTCGAATCCGAAATCAAGGAATTGACCGAGGAACAGGTCCTGGGCGGGGTGATGTTCGCCCACGAAGGTTTCCAGCCGGTGATCGCCGCGATCATCGAACTGGCCGAACACTCGGCCAAGGAGCCATTCGACTTCACTCCGGCGGACGACGATGCTCTGGCCACCAAGGTCGCCAGCCTGATCGGCAAGGAAATCAAGGCCGCCTACGCGATCACCGCCAAGGGCGCGCGCCACGATGCGGTCTCGGCCGCCAAGGCCAAGGCGGTCAAGGCTCTGGTCAAGTCCGATGAAAACCCCGATGGCGTCGAAGCCTCGAAGCTCGGCTCGGTGTTCAAGCAGTGTGAAGCCAATGTCGTGCGCCGGGCCATTCTCGACACCGGCAAGCGCATCGACGGCCGCTCGGTCGACACCGTGCGTCCGATCGTCTCGGAAGTGTCGGTCCTGCCGCGCGCCCATGGCTCGGCTCTGTTCACCCGCGGCGAAACCCAGGCTTTGGTGGTCGCCACCCTGGGCACCGGCGACGACGAACAGTTCATCGACGCCCTGGAAGGCACCTACAAGGAAGCCTTCCTGCTGCATTACAACTTCCCGCCCTATTCGGTGGGCGAGACCGGCCGCATGAACGCTCCCGGTCGGCGGGAGATCGGCCACGGCAAGCTCGCCTGGCGGGCGATTCGGCCGATGCTGCCTGCGAAGGAAGACTTCCCCTACACCGTCCGTCTGGTCTCGGAGATCACCGAATCCAACGGCTCCTCGTCCATGGCCTCGGTCTGTGGCGGCTCGCTGGCGCTGATGGATGCCGGCGTGCCCCTGAAGAAGCCGGTCAGCGGCATCGCCATGGGCCTGATCCTGGAAAAGGACGGCTTCGCCGTGCTCTCCGACATCCTCGGCGATGAGGACCACCTCGGCGACATGGACTTCAAGGTCGCCGGCACCGCCGACGGCATCACCTCGCTGCAGATGGACATCAAGATCCCCGGCATCACCGAGGCGATCATGAAGCAGGCCCTCGCCCAGGCGAAAGGCGGCCGTCTGCATATTCTCGGCGAAATGGCCAAGGCCATCGACGGCGCCAGGCCCGATGTCGGCGAATACGCTCCCAAGATCGAGACCATCACCATCCCGGTCGACAAGATCCGCGACGTGATCGGGACCGGCGGCAAGGTGATCCGCGAGATCGTCGCCACCACCGGCGCCAAGGTCGACGTCAATGATGACGGCATGGTCAAGGTCGCGGCCAGCGACGGCGCGAAGATCAAGGCGGCGGTGGATTGGATCCGATCCCTCACCTCCGAGCCGGAAGTGGGCCAGATCTATGAAGGTAAGGTGGTCAAGATCGTCGACTTCGGCGCCTTCGTGAACTTCTTCGGGGCCAAGGACGGCCTGGTGCACGTCAGCCAGATCGCCGACGAACGGGTGAACAAGGTCTCCGACGTTCTCGTCGAGGGCCAGACCGTGAAGGTCAAGCTCGTCGGCTTCGACGACCGCGGCAAGACGCGGCTGTCGATGAAGGTGGTCGATCAGGCCACCGGCGAAGACCTCACCCACAAGGAAAAGGTCGAGGAAGAGGTCTAAACCCTCTCCCTCCAGGGAGAGGGAGGGGCTTCGCCGCCCCTTATCCCCCGCCCCTCACCCGGAGCGGCTCACGCCGCTCTCGACCTCTCCCTCCAGGTAGAGGTGATTTACCGCCGCTTCCAGAACACCCCTGACCTGGCGACATGGCGGGCCGGCAGGGGTTTGCGGCCGGTTTCGACGTAGCAGAGCGACGTCATCAGTTTGGCGGTGAGCGCTTCGGCGGTCGGAACGGCGGCTGGGTTCTGGCGATAGGCCTCGCCGAGCCGATCGTGCAGCAAGGCATCGATACCCGCCATCGCCGGCAGCCCGTCGAGGGTGGCTTCCAGCGCCGCCGAACGCGCCGCCGCCGAGGCCATGATCTCGTTCATTCGGGCCGCCAGCGGATCGTCCGGCGCCAAAGGCTCCGGTTCGGCATAGGGCAGGCCGAGCAATTCGATGGCCCGCGCCAGATGGTTGCCCTCCGCCGAGTGCAAGGCTCTCGCCCGCTTCCACACCGCGTGGCGCTCGCTCTGGCTGCGCTCGCGCAGCTTGGCGCGCGTCCAACCGCCGATGAACACTTCTTCCTTCATGCGCCCTCCGATTAAGGCGCCACGACGGCTTTGCTCAAGGGGCGGGCTCTCGCTAACCTGCCGCCATGGCCAGGTTCGAGAGCGGCGGGCTGAGCCTCGCCTACGATGACATGCGCCCGCCCGGCGATGAGGCGGGGGTCATCATGCTCGTCCACGGCTTCGCCGCCAGCCGAGTCGAGACCTGGCGCCGGCTTGGCTGGTATGCGGCCTTCGAGCGCAAGGGCTGGCGGATCGTCGCGCCTGACTTGCGCGGTCACGGCGAGAGCGACAAGCCGCACGAGGCGTCCGCCTACGCCCGCGCCGACATGGCCGGCGATCTCATTGCGCTCATGGACCATCTGGACCTGCGCCGCGTCGACCTGATGGGCTATTCCATGGGCGCGCATTTGGCGCTGGGCCTGGCGCTCGGAAACCCCGAGCGCATCGGTCACCGGATCCTGGGCGGCGTGGGCGCGCGCGCTCTCGACGGCGGCGGGCCGATCGCCGATGCGCCGATGACCATGGCCCAGGCCATGCGAGCCGACGATCCCGAGACCATCGCCGATGTGACTCTCAAAGGTTTTCGCCGCTTCGCCGACCAGGAGGGTGAAGACCGTCTGGCCTTGGCGGCGTGCAGCGAGGGCCGGGGGCGGGCTCTCACGCGCGACGACCTGGCCGCGATTCAGGCGCCGACGCTCGTCGTCGCCGGCTCGCTCGATACGATCGCCGGCGATCCCCAGCCCCTCGCCGACGCCATCGCCGGCGCGAAATGCGTCGCCTTGCCCGCCTGCGATCACTTCACCGCCATCCCCCACGCCCTCTTCAAGGCGGCGGTGTTTGACTTTCTGGAAGGCTGGCTCGACGAGATGCCGTGAGGGTCTTGCTCATCACAACCATCGGAACGGCGACACCGCCGGAAACCGCCGCGACCGTGCGTTCGATCTCTCTATAGCCGCAAGCGCGATAGAGCGGCTCGCCG
>DATCEL010000391.1:0-6555 GCA_036510115.1 Caulobacteraceae bacterium | reverse complement strand
TCGGAAGACGCCTCGCTCTACATCTATGACGCGGCCAGCGGCGCCCAGGTCGCCGGTCCGATCGACCGCGCCCAGTTTGGCCCGACGTCCTGGAGTCTCGATTCAAAAGACCTGTTCTTCGTCCGGCTGAAGAAGCTCGGCCCCACTGATCCGGGCACGGAGAAATACCGCGATCCGACCCTCGCGGTGTGTAACCTGTCCTCCGAGCCCGTCCCGCTGTTTGGTTCGGTCACCGGCCACGGACCGAAATTCACCGCCGACGAAACGCCGGTCGTGATTGTCGAGCCGACCTCCCCGGTTGCGGCTCTGATCTCACAGAACGGGGTTCAGAACGAGGTCAAGATGTGGACCGCGCCCGTGGCCGAAGCGGCGAACCCCGACGCTCACTGGACGCCGCTGCTCGATCGCGACGATGGCGTCACGGCGGCGGACGCTCGGGGCGACGCCATCTTCCTGCTGAGCCACAAGGACGCGCCGACGTTCAAGGTGCTCGAGCTCAAGGCCGGCCAGCCGCTATCCTCGGCGACCACGCTCGTCGCCGCCGATCCGAAGCGCGTGATCGAGGGCGTCCACGCCGCCGCCGACGCGCTCTATGTCCTGACCCGCGAAGGCGACTATTCGCGGCTGATGCGCATCCCGACCGGCACCAGCCGGATCGAGGACGTGCCCCTGCCGACCAAGGGCCACGTCTCCGACGTGTTCACCGACCCACGCTTGGCGGGCGTGACCTTCGCCCTGGACAGCTGGGTGATGCCGCCGACCATCCTTCACTACGACCCCGCCAACCGAACCTTCGCCGACCAGCATCTGGGCGTGCGTGGCGATATCGATCCGGCGCGGTTCACGGTCAGCGACCTGTGGGCGCGCGGTCATGACGGGGTGATGATTCCCTACGCGCTCATTCGGCCCCGCGACGCGCGCGGACCCGGCATCACCGTGGTCGAGGCCTACGGTTCCTACGGCATTTCGAATCTGGCCGATTTCAGCACCCGGCGCTCCGCCATGTCCAAAGAGGGCATCAACTATGTGATTTGCGGCGTGCGCGGCGGCGGCGAACTGGGCGAAGCTTGGCGGCTGGGCGGCAAAGACGCCAACAAGCCCAACACCTGGAAGGATATCATCTCCTGCGGAGAGGACCTGATCGCGCGGGGCGTCACCGAAAAGAGCAAGCTGTTCATCATCGGCGGATCGGCTGGCGGTATCACCATGGGCCGGGCGATGACCGACCGGCCCGATCTGTTCGCCGGCGTGATCGACATCGTTCCCGCGGCCAACACCTTGCGGGCCGAGTTCTCGCCCAACGGACCCGACAACATTCCGGAATTCGGTTCGATCAAGACCGAGCAGGGCTTCAAGAACCTCGACGAGATGGATTCGATCCAGCATGTGAGGAAGGGCGTCGCCTATCCGGCGGTGATGATCTCCACCGGGCTCAACGACCCGCGCGTCTCGCCCTGGGAGCCGGCCAAGTTCGCCGCCGCTCTCGAGGCGTCGGGCGCGCCGAACCCAGTCTTGCTGAGGGTGGACGAGCAGGCCGGCCACGGCATCGGATCGACGCGGACACAGACCGATCTCTTGACCGCCGACTGGATCGCCTTCGCCAAGTGGCGGGCCGGCGACCCCGCCTGGCGTCCCAACGCGAAGTAGCGCGAAATCCACCCTCCCCTTACTGGGAGGGTGGAAAGCCGTCCTGTTCCAGCCGGCCTTTCAGGCCACCTTTTCCATCAATGGGAAAGAAGGCGAATCCGCCCGCGCCGGCGACTTGCGGGAGTAGAACGACGCGTTCTGACGGCCCTGAGCGGCCTCGCGCGCGAAGCTGATCAGATGGTGGGCGACGAGGCCCACGGAGATCACCCGTTCGATGTCGAGCGCCCGGAGCTTGGGCCAAGCGAAAGCCCAGAAGGCGCGTCGGTAGGGCGCCTTGACGCCGCAGGCCCAAAGGACTCGCGAAAGGATCGCCAGGCCGCGCCGGACATCGGCGAAAGTCACCTTTCGGGGCGGCTGCAAACGATTGGGGTAGGTCGCCCGGACCTGATGCTCGAAGCGCGCGAAAAGCGCCTCGGGGGCGTAGGCGCTGGCCACGCACGCGCGCCAGCCTTCCACTACCTGGGCGTAGGGCTGAAGAAAGACGACGTTGGATTCGAGGGTTTCGTCCTCGGCGATCCGCCCATCGGCGGCCAGGCGATCCCATAGCCGCGTCTTCGGCAGCGCCTGCAGCAGATTGATGGTCAGCAGGGGAATCTGACTGGCATCGACGAAATCGAGAATTTGCCGCGGCGTGTCGGGCGCGTCAGTATCGAGGCCCATGATGATGCCCGAAACCACCTCGAAACCATAGGCGTTCAGGCGCCGGACGCCTTCCAGGATCGGCACCATCAGATTGTGACTCTTGTCCATCGCCGCCAGGGCGTCGGGCTCGGGCGTCTCGATGCCGCAGAAGATCGTCTGGAAGTTCGCCTGGCGCATCTCCTCGAGCAGTTCCGGCCGTTTGGCGATGTTCAGGGTCGCCTCGCAGGCGAAACGGTAGGGAAAGCCATTGGCCTTCTGCCAGGCGATGAGCGCCGGCAGCAGCTCACGCACCGCGCGGCGATTGCCGATGAAGTTGTCGTCGACAAAGTAGACGGTGTTGTCGATTCCGCAGGCCCGCAGCTTGTCGAGTTCGGCGCACACCTGGGCGGGGCTCTTCAGGCGCGGAATGCGGCCGTAGAGCGCGGGAATGTCGCAGAATTCGCAATCGTAAGGACAGCCACTGGAGAATTGGATCGAGCCCATGAAATATTTGTCGAGCTCGGCCATTTCGTAGGCCGGCAGCGGGAAGTCGGCGAGGTCGCGCCGCCGGTCGGTGACGAATGTCACCTGGGAGGCGGGGCGCGAAAGGTCGGTGGCGAGACGACGGAATAGGGCATCGGTGGCGTCACCCAGTTCGCCGAGGTGCAGGTAGTCGAAATCAGGATAGTAGTCGGGCGAGGCGGAGACTGAAGGGCCGCCCAGAACGGTCGGCTTGCCAGCGGCGTGAGCGCGTCGGTTGATGTCGTTGATCTGGCTACGCTGAATGTGCATGCCGCTGACGAACACCACGTCGGCCCAGGCCAGGTCCCGCGCGCTGATGGGACGCAGGTTTTCGTCCACGAAGCGCGCCTGCCAACTCTCCGGCAGGACGGCGGCGATGACCAGCAGGCCCTGAGGCGGCATGAACGCTTTCGCGCCCACCAGCGGAAAGGCGTATTCGAAGGTGCCGAACGAGGGCGTGTAGCGCGGAAATACCAGCAGCGCTCGTCGGCCCGGCGGCGCCTGGGCGTCGGCTTCCAGCGCGCGGTTGATCGGCGTCGGCATGACCTTCCAACACCAAAGCCTAAGCGACGTTCCCGTCAAGTGCGCAGGGGGCCCATGGTCACGGTGTGCGCGGATCTTTCGATCGGCATTCAAACCGAGATTGAGAACGTCTATGTATTGCCTATGCTGCCGACGCTGCGCCAACTGAAATATCTGAAACTGCTCGCCGACCACGCCTCGTTCAGCCGCGCGGCGGAGGCGGCGTATGTGACCCAACCGACCTTGTCAGCCGGCATCCAGGAATTGGAGAAGATTCTCGGCGTGCCCCTGGTGGATCGAAACCGCTCCGGCGTGATCCTGACCGCCGCTGGCGAGGACGTGGTCGCGAGGGCGGGCTCGATTCTCGCCCAGACGGAAGACTTGGTGCGCGAAGCCGCGGGCGCGGGCGAGCCGCTTGGCGGCCGCTTCCGGCTCGGTGTCATTCCCACCGTGGCCCCGTTCCTGCTGCCGGCCGCCTTGCCCGTCCTGCGCGCGCGCTTCGCCAAACTGCGTCTGTTTCTGCGCGAAGACCTGACCCACCGTCTTCTCGCCGATGTACGGTCCGGCGCGCTCGACGCCGCTCTCGTGGCGCTGCCCTACGATACCCAAGGGCTCGAATACGCGCATGTGCTGGACGATGAGTTGGTCGCCGCCTTGCCCGCTGGCCATCCGCTGAGCCGGGCCGAACGGGTGGCGCCCAAGCGGCTGGAGGGCGAGGAGATGATCCTGCTCGAAGACGGTCATTGCCTGCGCGACCACGCCCTTCTGGCGTGCGGCTTGACCGCGCCACGCCATGGTCGGGACGAGGGGTTCGCCGCCACCTCGCTCGCCACCCTGGTGCAGATGGTTGGCTCTGGCCTCGGCGTTTCGTTCCTGCCGGCCATGGCCGTCGACGCGGGACTCGCCGCCGCCGCCCAGATCGCCGTTCGGCCGCTGGAGGCCGATCACACAAGCCGCGAAATCGTCGTGGTCTGGCGCGCCGGCTCGACCCGGGCCCGGGAAGGGCGTCTGCTCGCCCGGGTGTTCCGCGAGCTCTGAGCGTCCCTTGGAGACGCGGCAAGACGAGGCCAACGCCGTGATTCTGACGTCCGGCCTCAATCCGGGGCTGCGCCCGGGCTCGGTTTGCACTATATCCACAGGCCATGAGTAGGTCGTTTATTAAGATGAACGGTCTGGGGAACGATTTTGTCGTCGTCCAGCCGGGCGCCGACCCGTTCGATCCGACCCCGGATCAAGCTCGAGACATCTGCGACCGCATCGACGGAATTGGCTGCGACCAGCTCATCGTCCTTGAGCCTTCCGAGACGGCCGACATTCATATGCGCATCTGGAACGCCGACGGCGGCGAGGTCAGGATTTGCGGCAATGCGGCCAGATGCGTGGCCTGGCTGCTGCTTCAGGCTGGCAAGCGCGGCCATGTGTGGCTCCAGACCGCGTCCGGCTTGCTGGAGGCCTTCGGCGCGCCCGACGGAACCATCACCGTGGACATGGGCAAGCCGGGCCTCGAATGGAGCGACATTCCCCTCGCCTCGCCGATGAATACACTCGAACTCGATCTCAGGGTCGAATCCGCCAAGGGCGGTCCGGGCTGCGTATCCATGGGTAACCCGCACGTGGTGTTCTTCGTCGATGACGTCGACACGGCGCCGGTCGAGAGCCTTGGGCCGTGGCTGGAAAAGCATCAACGCTTCCCTGAAGGCGCCAACGTCGGCTTCGCGCAGATTCTCTCGCCCGATCGGATTCGCCTTCGCGTCTGGGAGCGCGGAGTCGGCATCACGCGGGCCTGCGGCACCGGCGCCTGCGCCGCCCTGGTGGCCGCCCACCGTCGCGGCCTGGCCGCTCGCCGGGCGGTGATCGAAACCGAAGGCGGCGAGTTGGTGATCGATTGGCGCGATAGCGACGACCATGTGTTGATGAACGGTCCGGTCGAGGTGGAATTCACCGGCCGCCTGCCCGCCGTCGATAGCCCCGCCGTCGGCCCAGACCCCGTCGGCGATGCCCGCGCCGCGGCGAACGACACCGACTCCCCCATGGGCTTTGATCGTTTCTCCGGCGCGCCGACGCCCGATCCCTTCCGCCGCGCGTGAGAGGCCGATGAGCGCGGATCTCGCCCTCCGGCGGCCGCCAGCGGGCGACGCCCAGATTGTCACTTTCGGTTGCCGTCTCAACGCCGTAGAGTCTCAGTCCATTCGCGAACGAGCCACCGCGGAGGATTTCGCCGGCGCTGTCGTGTTCAACACCTGCGCGGTCACGGCCGAGGCGGTGCGCCAGGCGCGGCAGGCAATCCGCAAGGTTCGGCGCGAACAGCCGGGCGCGCGCCTCATCGTCACCGGCTGCGCGGCCCAGATCGACCCGCAAGCCTTCGCCGCCATGGACGAGGTCGATCTTGTCGTCGGCAATAGCCGGCGGCCGGGCGATTTCGCCATCGACGGTCCGCGCGTGCGCGTCAGCGATATCATGGTCGATGGGTCGCCGGCGCCGACGGTCTCTGGCCTCGCCGGCCGCGCGCGGGCCTATGTGGCGATCCAGAACGGCTGCGATCACCGCTGCACCTTTTGCGTCATTCCCTATGGCCGCGGAAATTCGCGGTCGCAGTCCGCCGAGGCCGTGATCGGGCAGGTGCGCGACCTCACCGCGCGCGGCTATGCCGAGGTCGTGTTGACCGGCGTCGACCTGACGAGCTGGGGCGCCGACCTTGAGGGCACGCCGCCCTTGGGTCTCCTCGTCGCGCGGATTCTGTTTGAGGTTCCGGAACTGGCGCGTTTGCGCCTGTCCTCCATCGACGCGGCGGAGATCGACGACCACCTTTTGGAGTTGATCGGCGCGGACGCGCGGCTGATGCCGCATTTGCACCTTTCGCTGCAGTCGGGCGACGACCTGATCCTCAAGCGCATGAAGCGCCGCCATTCGCGAAGTCAGGCCCTGGCCCTGGTCGCCGCCGTCCGCGCAGCCCGCCCCGGCATCGCCTTCGGGGCCGACTTCATCGCCGGCTTTCCCACCGAGAGCGAGGCGGCGTTCGAAAACACCCTGCGCCTGGTGGAGGAGGCCGGCCTCGCCTTCCTGCATGTCTTCCCCTACAGCCCCCGCCCCGGAACGCCCGCCGTCCGCATGCCCCAGGTTCCGAGTGCCATCGTCAAGGACCGCGCCCGCCGCCTGCGCGCCGCCGGCGACGCGGCGCTGGCCCGCCATCTCGATCGCCAGATCGGCCGCCCCGTCCGCGCCCTGGTCGAACGCCCCGGCCGT
>DATCEL010000390.1:0-3262 GCA_036510115.1 Caulobacteraceae bacterium | reverse complement strand
TGGCCTCAAGCAAAGCGTCGCTATCGCCGGATCCCAAGGAGGTGACGAGAGCGGGTTGTGGCAGGCACCAGCCGGGTTGCGGCAACAGGCCGTGGGTTGCGAAATAGATCACCCGATATTGGTCGAGGTCCGTGCGCGTCTCGATATCGGTGTCGGTAAAAGCCGGACCGAGAACATCGTCCCCAGGATCGGCGCCCAGGGCGCCGCCGACCGTTCGGACTTCGTCGGCGGTTTCGGTCAGACGTCGCAAGCCCGCCATGGCGCGACGTTGGTTTTGGCAGAAGTCCAGGTTTTCGCCGCCGCGGCGTGCGTCTGAGCCGACCACCGCGGAGAACAGCCGCGGATCATCGGCCGAACCAATCACCGCATCGCCAAACCCCAGGAACGGCCCGCGGGCCGTGGAGGCCGCGAAGTTGCGCGATTGCAGGAAACTCGGCGCCGACACCACTAGGGACGTGTCCACGCTCCGACCCAGCCAGTTTACCCCGGCGTAGGAGAGAAAGCCGCTGCCCCTGGCTTTGATCGCGGCCAGTCTCTGGGCCATCAGGTCGACGCTCGCTTGGTCGGCTACCAGGGCGGCGGCTGGATAGCTGATCAGCGCGCCATCGGGGTCATAGATCAGGTGGGTGACGCCCGCCAGTTCGTCCCGCGCTGGTCCCAGCAGCGCCTCGTGGAGCCGATATGCGCCGTTGACATCGAAGCGGCTGAGCGTCGCGCCGTCAAACGGCTTGCGCAGCAATTTCACGTCCGCCGCCGCGTCCGCCCTGCCGAGGGCGACAGGGTAGGGCCTGACCCGATCGGGGGTGACGAGAATGCCGTAACCGGTGTCGCCCAGCAGCACGATCTTAAGGTATGCCTCGCCCGGACGAAGCGCCTTTTGCATCGCATCGAGACTGACGGTGGTGATCTCAAGCTGGCCATACCGCGGGTCGGCGGTCAGGAGCTGACCGTCCAGAACATCGGCCTGATCGCGCAGAGCCTTGATGTCCGCCTCATCGGTCTCGCGCGCCGCCGCGGTTTGCGATGTGGCTGCCTCACCGGCGAGATCGTTAAGCGCCGATTGTTTGACCTCGATCAGATGACGGGTGTCCTCAAACGCCCTTGCGGTCCCGGCGGCGGTGCCGCTGCCCGCGGCGATGCGATCGGCGAGCTCGGAAACGGTATTCGCAGTCGCCTCACTGACGACGCTTTGGCCAGCCTCAAAGAACCTTTCGTCATAGTCGCGCGCATGTGAGGGATCGCTCGCGCGCTTGGCCAGAAGCAGATCAAAATAGACGCCGGCCGCGTCGGCGGACGCGCCGAGAGACCCACGCGCCTGACGAAACAGCTGGAATCCCCGCTCATAGGCGGCCAGGGCAAGATCGGTCTGGCCGCCAGCGGCCTCGGCTCTGCCCAGTTGGAACAGCAAATAGGCCTCGACCGGCGACCCGGCCAGATAGGTTGCATCGGCGCCCTGATGGAGAGCCGCTAGCGCCGCTGTCAGCCGAACCTTGGCGGCGTCGGACCGGCCGGCCCGCAAATCGAGCCGCGCAAGTTCGGCCTCGACCTGCGCCCGCAGCCAGACCACGGAATTCAGGACCGCCGGATCGGCCAGATTGCCTTCCGCGAGTTCGAGGGCCTGTCGCGCCCCGGCTGTGTCGCCCAGTTGAGCCTTGATCGAACCGATGATCAGTTCGGCCTGGGCATCGGGGATCTGCAACCGCTCGCCAACAGTCAGCTTGCGTGGGGCGAAACTGGCGCTCCGGTCGCGGCGGTTCAGGTTGTCGGCGAGCAGACGGCCGATCACCACCTCCTGTGATCCGCCGGATGCGGTCGCTGTCTCGGGGCTCGCGGACTTGGCGCGCAGAGTCCGCCTGGCTTCGATGGCCTGTTCGGCAAAGCCGATGGCGCCGGTGAAGTCGGTTCGATTGCGGGCATCGAGGGCGCGATAATTGAGCGCCAGGGCCGCTAGGAGAGGATCGTCGAGCGTCCTGAGTTGAACGTCCGCCTGGGCGAAGAGCTTGTCGGCCTGATCGAACCGACCAAGGTTGGAAAAAGCCAAGGCCCAGTTGAGGTAGGCTTCGGCCTGGTCGGGACTGCCGGCGTCGGCCGCCAAGGCGAGGGGACGCCAGTCCTGTTCCGCGCCCGGAAAGCGCCAGGCTTGATTTTGGGTATAGGCGAAATCCTTACCGCGACCGGATGGCCCAAAGGCAGCGTCGGTCGCGTCGGACAAGCTTACGTCAGAGCCGCCGGCGAGGCCCGCGACCGCGGCCTGGGATTGCGTGGCCAATTTCGGCGGCGTCGCCGCGCCGGCGACGATACGAAGGCCAGCTTGGAGAATATCGGCCAAGGGGGCGAAACCGTCGGCGGCCGCGCCGCGAGAAGCGGCGGTATAGGCTGCGTAGGGCGTTTGACCCTTGACCGTGACGCAGCGCGATTCGACGGCGCCCGGAACGCCGGCGAGGGACAAGGGCGCTGCGGCTTCGCATTTGGCCCTGGCCGCCAAGGCCGTCCGCCACGGGGCGCCATCCGCGAGCGCCCCTTTCGCCCGTTGATAGAGATAGAGATGACCGAGATCGCCGCCCCAACCTCGGCAACGCACCGACCAGGCGGCCGCGCCGCGCAGTTGCACGGCCGGATCCTCATAGTCGCGCATAGCTGAGCACACGGCCCCCGTCCGGGCGCTCTGCCCGAGCAGAAACTCATCCGCTGGAATCGCGCTGGCGGCGGCGGCGAAGCCGATCGCGCAGGTGGCGAGAAGCAATCCGAGGGAACAGCGCAGGACGGTCATTTTTCGGAATCCGGTTTGCGCCAGATCTCCTCGTTGCCGGAACCGATGATCGTCACGTCGGCATCGCCGTCATATTCACTGACGTCCAGGAGGGGCGGCGAGTCGAGTGAGGCGAGCAAGGTTTCGATGGTCTGGGTCGGCGGCAACTCGGTGATGATCGGGACTATGGGGACCGTCAGGATGGGTCCGCAAACCGCCGCGTCTTGAATAACGCAGCCGTTGGCGCGGTATTGAAGGTTCATGGCGAGAGGGGAGACCAGTTTGATCTCCGAAGACTGCGCCACTTGCGGTCCGGTTAGAGTGTGCCCCGCCCCGTCGCCGAGTGTCCCGAACAGGTCAATCACGGTCGGCAGGGACGTAGTGCAGGTGGCGCATCCCAGGGTCAGGGCGTCGGTTGTTCCGGTCGGGGTCTCAATGACAATCCCGCTTGATGCCCCGCCGGATGACGTATTCTGCTGCACGATCTTGCCATTGGCGAGCAGGGTTAGAGTA
>DATCEL010000389.1:0-5431 GCA_036510115.1 Caulobacteraceae bacterium | reverse complement strand
TGCGCTCTCCGCGCGTGAGAATGGCCATGCCGGGTATCGCCCTGCCGGAGGCCACATCGATCAGGGTCGCGCCGCGGTAGACAGTCTCGGGTTCGGCGGCCAGCGCTTGGCCGAACGTCATGGCGAAGGTGAAAAGGGCGCCGGCAAGCCCCCGCCCGATCATGTGCTCAGCACCCAGCCTTCCTGCGTTTCCACGTCGGTGACGATCTCGTCCGAGACGCCCTTGGTGTGGCCGAATTGCGCGCCGAGCTTGCCCGCCTCATCGAGCTTGGCGAACTGCTCGGCCAAGGCTCGTATCTGCGCCGCCTCCTTGATCTCGCCAGACTGAGGTGTAGCCTTCACGGCGATCGTCGAGACCTCGGCGGCCACGACGTCGACACCGCCCAGATCCGCCTCGGCGAGCGCTTTCCAACCGGTCTCGAACGGCCAGACCCGCATGGCGTCGCCGCGCGCGGCGCCCAGACGGCGGACCATGGGGATGCCGAGAATGGCCTGACCGCCGACCGCTCCGTTGTAGTAGAGCTTCCATACCGGCTGGGCGCTCTTGTGAGCCGTCTCCACATGGCGGAATTCCGGCACATCGCCCGGCCCATGCTCGCGACCGCGTTTGGGCTGCAAGGTCGTCAGGGTGTCCCGGGGCGGGCAGCCCCAGAATGGGAAGGGTCCGCCCGTCAGCCGCCGATTGATCTCCGAGCCGACGCCGAAACGGTTGTTGGTATTGTCGGCTTTGTCCTTGACCATCTTGCCAAGCTGGTCCCAGACGGCGCGCCACGGCTCGCCCTTGGTAAGGGCCAATCCGGCCGCGAGGCCGCGCGGGAAGCCGAGCGGGAAATCGAATCCGATGAAGGTTCGCTCCCGCCGTTTGACGCGATCCTCCACGATCTGGCTGAGCAGAGCCTCGGCCTGAGCGCGGGTGGCGGGATTGTGCGCCTCGAACGCCAAGCGAAAGCGAACGTCGGGCTTGAGCACGCCGATCCACACGGAATCGGCGCCGGTCGTCGGCTTTGACGCCGCGCTCCAGCGCACGATCACATAGGCTTTGAACAGTCGGGGCACGTCGCTCTCTAGAACCTCGATGATCTCTATGGAAGAGATTCCAGAGAGCGGCGCCTTGACCTCCTCAGCTCAGCTTGACCAGCATCTTGCCGAGGTTCTCGCCCTTGAACAGCTTGAGGAAGGCGGCTGGCGCGTTTTCGATGCCTTCTTCGACCGTCTCGCGCCATTTGACTTTGCCCTCGGCGATCCAGGCCGACATGTCACGCATGAAGGCCGGCTGCATGTCGGCATGACTGGAAACGATGAAGCCTTCCAGACGGAGCTGTTTGCCCACCACCATGATCAGGCCGCGCACGCCGGCGCCGAGATCGGTGGCGTTGTATTGCGAAATCATTCCGCACAGGGCGAAGCGGCCGAACGGCCGGGCCGCCATCAGCGCGGCCTCCATGTGGGCGCCGCCGACATTTTCAAAATAGACGTCGATGCCGTCCGGCGCGGCGCGCATCAGGGCGGCGGTGAGGTCGGGCTCGGCCTTGTAGTCGATGACATGATCGACGCCCAATTCCTTCAGATAGGCGACCTTTTCGGCCCCGCCGGCCGAGCCGATCACCGTGTGGCCCTTCAGCTTAGCGATCTGACAGACAATCTGGCCTACGGCCCCGGCGGCCGCGGAGACGAAGACTACGTCGCCGTCCTTCAACGCCGCGATCTTCAACAGGCCGACATAGGCGGTGAGGCCCGGCATGCCCGCGACGCCGAGGAACGCCTGCGGCGGCAGGCCGTGAGTATCGAGCTTTTGCACCGCCGCGGCCGGGGCGTTGAACGCCTCGCGCCAGCCAAGGAAACTCTGCACCAGGTCGCCGGCCTTGAGGGACGGGTCGTTGGAGGCGATGACTTCGCCCACCGCTCCGCCCTGCATAGCTTCGCCGAGCTGGAACGGCGGGGCGTAGCTCCTGACATCGTTCATCCGTCCGCGCATGTAGGGGTCGACGGTCATCCAGCTATTGCGGACCTGCACCTCGCCGGGCGCGGGATCGGGCAAGTTGACGCTGGCCAGTTCGAAATTGGCCGCGGTGGGCTCGCCCACCGGTCGGCTCTTCAGGCGGATTTCTCTGGAGGTGGTCATGATGTCTTCTCCGGTGGGTTGCGCGCCACGCTCTACTCCCCCGCGCCGCCGCGCTCCAGTGGCGCTCTTTCGCGCCGCCTGCTAGGCGAGGCGGATGACCTCGATCTTGCGGGCTGGCGTCATAGGGGCCGGTGTCTTCGGCGGCTATCACGCGGCGCAATACGCCAGGCTCGACGGCGTGATTTTGGCCGGTGTGCTGGACCCGCATCCCGATCGCGCCCAGGCGCTCGCTGAAAGCCACGGCGGCCACGCCTTCACCGACCTGGCGACATTGCTCGAGGCGGTGGACCTGGTCTCGATCGCCGCTCCGGCCATCCACCACGGCGCCCTGGCGCTCGCCGCTTTGCGGGCTGGCAAGCCGGTCTATGTCGAGAAGCCGATCGCCACTTCGCTCGAAGACGCCGACGCCATCGCCGCGGAAGCCAACAGAAGGGGTCTGACGGTGGCCTGCGGTTTCCTGGAGCGCGCGGCATTTGGCGCCATGGGGCTATACGATATCCCGCGGTCGCCGCTGCGCATGGACTGCGCCCGGTTGGGACCGGCTTCGCCCCGCAACCTCGACGTCTCGGTGGTCCTGGACCTGATGATCCACGATCTCGACCTCGCTTTGCATTTGACGCCGTCTGATCCGGTCACGGTCGAGGCCGAGGGGCGATGTCTGACCCATAAGCTGCTCGACGAGGCGAGCGCCGAGGTCAGTTTCGAGGACGGGTTCCAGGCCAGCTTCCGCGCTTCTCGGGTGGCGCCGGCGCGCGAACGATCCCTGACGCTCACCTATCCCATCGGCGAGGTGCGGCTCGATCTCCTGGCGCACACCTTCGAGAACACCACGCCGTGGACGCTCGACGCCGGATTCGAGGAAACGCCGGCGGCCAAGGATCGGCTTGGCGCGAGCCTCGCCGCCTTCCTGAGCGCCGTGCGCGGGAGCGGCCGCCCGCTCGCCGACGCGCGCGATGGCGTCCGGGCTCTCGATCTCGCTCTTGCCGTGGAACAGGCGGTCGGAGGATAACGGGGCCCCTCGACAAGCGGAGCCACGCCATGTCCAGCGCCCACGATTTTTCATTCACCGACATCGACGGCGCGACGCTGCCGCTCGCGCGCTACAAGGGCCACGCCGTGCTGGTGGTGAACACCGCCTCCAAGTGCGGCCTGACACCGCAATACGAGGGCTTGGAAGCGCTCTACCGCGAGTGGCGCGACAGGGGCCTGGTGGTCCTGGGCGTCCCCTGCAATCAGTTTGCCGGTCAAGAGCCGGGGACCGAGGTCGAGATCAAGGATTTCTGCGCCCTCACCTATGACGTCGATTTTCCCATGACCTCCAAAACCGACGTCAAGGATGCCGGCCGCCACCCCTTCTACGCCTGGGCGGAGGCGGCGCTGGGACCTAGCGCCGTGCCGGCGTGGAACTTTCACAAGATCCTGGTCGGCAAGAACGGTGAAGCTATCGCGGCCTTCGGCTCGCGCACCGACCCGCTCGACCCTGAGATCGGGAAGGCTGTGGCCGAGAGCGTCTGACGCTCGGCGCGTGAAAAAGCTCGGCCTCATTGGCGGGATGAGCTGGGAGAGCACGGCGGTCTATTACCGTCTGCTCAACGAGATGGCGCGCGAGCGGCTTGGCGGCCATCACTCAGCGGAATTGGTCTTGGCCTCGGTGGACTTCGCACCAATCGCCGCGATGCAAGCCGCCGGCGAATGGGCCCAGGCGACGGCGGTGATGGTCGAGGCGGCGCGGCGACTGCAGGCCGCGGGCGCGACCGCGCTGCTGATCTGCGCCAACACCATGCACAGGATGGCCAACGAGGTTCAGGCGGCCGCAGATATTCCGCTCATTCACATCGCCGATGTCACGGCGACGGCGATCCGAGAAGCCGGGGTGCGGCGGCCTCTGCTGCTGGCGACCCGCTTCACCATGGAGCAGGCCTTTTATCGCGATCGCCTGGCCGCCGCCGGCGTGGAGGCGGCAATCCCGCCGCTCGCGGCCCGCGAGCGCCTGCACGGGATCATCTATGACGAACTCGTGCGCGGGCGGATCGAACCGGCCTCACGAGCGGCCCTCATCGCCATCGTCGAGCGGGCGGCCCAGGAAGACGGCGTCGACAGCGCGATCCTAGGCTGCACCGAGTTCGATCTCTTGGTCCGGCCGGACGATCTTCCCGTTCCGACCTTCGACACCACTGAAATCCACGCCCGCGCGGCGATGGACTTCGCACTCGATCAGCGCGCGAGCGCGGGAACGCCGAAAGCATAGGGATGGATTAACAGCGCTCCGACCCAGATCGCCACCGCTAGAACGAGTCGCCACCAACCGATTTCGCCGATGCTGAGCCTTTGCCGGCCGCCGAAGATGGCGGCGAAGGGCAGGTTGGAGGTTTGGGCGGCGAAGGCGTCCCAACTCGCTCCGAGCGTCCGGCGCCGCTTGGCGTCGATGCTGACCGTGCCGAACAGCGCCAGCAGCAACATCGCGCCGAAGAGGATGAGCGCCGCGACGGTTCCGTTCACCAACAGGTGGCCGGCGGCCCAGATAGCCACGCCCCACAGGAACGGATGACGGGTGACGCGCAGCATACCGCGGACGGCGTTGGGCCGATCGAGAACGCTTTGCTGGCGGACGCTGGTTGGATTGGGCGTCGTCAGGCCAGGCACGATCAGAAGAAAAGCGAGAAGCTGCAGAACCAGTTGGATGTCGCGGGTCAGAGGCGTGACCCGCCAGAAGACGCCGTTGGCGTCCGAGGCGCGAGCCGGACCGAAGGCGAAGATCAGCCATACGAGGCAGACGACCGAGGCCAGCGAGAACAGTCCCATGTAGGGACCCTCGCCGATGGCGCCAGTCAGGGCGTCCCTGACCCGGGTTCCAGAGACCAGCAGATGCAGCAGGATGAAGGCCGCCGCGGCGGCGATAAGCATGGTCACGTCCGAGCCCTCCCGAAATTGAACCCTCAGGTCCGCAATTCTGCCACCACCGGGACGTGATCGGAGGGTTTGTCACGTCCCCGGACGTCCCGATGGATCACCACTTCGGCAAGGCCATCCGCGGCCTGCGGCGACAGCAGCAGGTGGTCGATGCGGATGCCGTGGTTCCGGTTCCAGGCGCCGGCCTGATAGTCCCAGAAGGTGTAGCCGCCAGGCGCGCCGTCGGCCGACATATAGGCGTCGGTAAGGCCCAGCCATTTTAAGCGACGAAACGCCGCCCGGGTCTGTGGCTGGAACAATGCGTCGCCCAGCCAGGCGGCCGGGTCGTCGGCGTCTTCAGGCTCGGGGATCACGTTGTAGTCGCCAGCGAGCACCAGCCGCTCCTCCAAGGCCAGCAGC
>DATCEL010000388.1:0-4886 GCA_036510115.1 Caulobacteraceae bacterium | reverse complement strand
CGACGGCAAGGAAACCGAGCCGGTCGTCCTTCCGGCGCGCATCCCCAACCTCCTGGTTAATGGCGCGTCCGGCATCGCCGTGGGCATGGCGACCAATATCCCACCGCACAATCTCGGCGAGATCATCGACGCTTGCCTGGCGCTCATCGATGCGCCCGACATCGACCTCGACCAGCTTCTCGACCTTGTTCCCGGCCCGGATTTTCCCACCGGCGGCGAGATCATTGGCCGCACCGGCTCGCGCGCCGCCCTGATGACCGGACGCGGCTCGGTGATCGTGCGCGGCGTGGCCACGATCGAGGAGATTCGCAAGGATCGCGAGGCGATCATCATCACCGCCATTCCCTATCAGGTGAACAAGGCGGCCATGGTCGAGCGCATCGCCGAACTGGTGCGTGACAAGCGGGTCGAGGGCATCGCCGACCTGCGCGACGAGAGCGACCGTTCCGGCATGCGCGTGGTCGTCGAGCTCAAGCGCGACGCCAGCGCCGAGGTGGTGCTCAATCAACTCTACCGCTTTACCCCGCTGCAAAGCTCCTTCCCGGTCAATGCGCTCGCGCTCAATCGCGGCCGGCCCCAGCAGATGGGGCTCAGGGAGATGCTGGAGGTGTTCATCGCCTTCCGCGAGGAGGTGGTGGTTCGACGCACGCGCTTCGAGCTCGCCAAGGCGCGCGACCGCGCCCACGTCCTGGTTGGCCTGGCTATCGCCGTGGCCAATATCGACGAGGTGATCCACATTATCCGCTCGTCCAAGGACCCGGCCGAGGCGCGTGAGCGACTGATCGAGCGCGACTGGCCGATCGGCGACATGATCGGTCTGATCGCCCTGGTCGAGGATCCGCGCACGGTGGTGATCGACGCGGCCACCGTGCGGCTGACCGACGAGCAGACCCGGGCGATCCTCGCGCTTACGCTCTCGCGCCTGACCGGCCTTGGCCGCGACGAGATCTTCGAGGAAGGGCGCGAACTGGCGGGCGCCATCCGCGCCCATCTGGACCTGTTGTCCTCGCACGAGGCGATCATGGGCGTCGTGCGCGCCGAACTGGTTGAGGTGCGCGAAGCCTTCGCCACGCCGCGGCGCACCCAGATCGTCGAAGGCGACGCCGATGTTGAGGACGAGGATCTGATCGCCCGTGAGGACATGGTGATCACCGTGACCCACGGCGGCTATGTCAAACGCACGCCGCTGATCACCTACCGCACCCAGCACCGCGGCGGAAAAGGCCGCTCGGGCATGTCGACCAAAGAGGCGGACGCGGTCACCCGCGTGTTCTCGGCTTCGACCCACGCGCCGATGCTGTTCTTCTCTTCCGGCGGCAAGGCCTACAAGCTTAAGGTTTGGCGCCTGCCGGTGGGCGCGCCGACCGCGCGCGGCAAGGCGTTCGTCAACCTCTTCCCAATCGAACCGGGGGAGACCATGACCTCGATCCTGGCGCTGCCCGAGGACGAGGCCAGCTGGAGCGAGTTTGATCTGATGTTCGCCACTCGCTCTGGCGGCGTTAGGCGAAACAAGCTTTCCGACTTCGCCCAGATCCACAAGGGCGGCAAGATCGCCATGAAGCTCGATCCGGGCGACTCAATTATCGGCGTGGCCTTGTGCACGACCGTCGATGACGTGTTGCTAAGCTCGGCGGCGGGGCGCTGCATCCGCTTTTCGGTCAGCGACGTACGCGTCTTTGCCGGCCGCGATTCCACCGGCGTGCGCGGCATCCGCCTGGCCAAGGACGACAGGGTGCTGTCCATGGCCATCTTGCGCGCGGTCGACGCCAGCCCTGCGGAGCGCGCCGCCTATCTGCGTCACGCCAACGCCATGCGCGCGGCGGCGAACGACGAGGTTGAAGACAGCGCGCCGACGCCAGACGACGAAGACGAACCGATCGAGGGGCAGGTGTCGCTGTCCGTCGATCGCATCGCCGAACTTGGCGCGGCCGAGGAATTCATTCTTACCGTCTCGTCCGAAGGCTTTGGCAAGCGCACCTCAGCCTATGACTATCGGCGCACTGGACGTGGTGGTCAGGGTCTGATCGCCCAGGATCTCTCGAAGCGAGGCGGCCGGTTGGTGGCCTCGTTCCCGGTGGAGGATTCGGACGAGCTGTTGCTTGTCACCGACCAGGGTCAGCTGATCCGGGTGAGGGTGGCGCAGGTCCGAACGGCGGGCCGTAACACCCAAGGCGTCACCATCTTCCGCACGGCCCCGGAAGAGCATGTGGTCGCCGTCGAACGCGTGGAACGGACGGATGACGATGAGATCGTCGATCCTGAGTCCGACGAAACGGAAGTATAGGTCTGAGGATTCTCTCCGCCATCGGATCAACGAGGTATTGAGAGGACGGGCAAGGAGTTCACGTGATGAAGCGCATCGGGCTCTATCCGGGTACGTTTGATCCGGCCACGAACGGGCACTTGGACATCATCGGCCGAGCCGTGAAGCTCGTCGACAAGCTGGTGATTGGCGTGGCCGTCAACGCCGCCAAGGAGCCGCTGTTTACGCTCGAGGAGCGGGTCGAAATCATTCGCACGGAGACGGAAATCTGCGGTCACATCGCCGAGATCGAGGTGCTTCCCTTCGATAACCTGACCATTCAATTCGCGCGCGCGGTCGGCGCCCAGTTGATCGTGCGCGGCCTGCGCGCGGTGGCTGATTTTGAGTATGAGTTCCAGATGACGGCGATGAACCAACAGCTCGACCGGGACATCGAAACCGTGTTTCTGATGGCCGACCCGCGCCATCAGGCGGTGGCGTCGCGCCTGGTCAAGGATATCGTCTCAATGAAGGGCGATGTCTCACGCTTCGTTCCGCCACGGGTGGCCGAGCGGCTGGCGGCGAAGTTCGCCCCGCGTTGATCCTCCTCTTGCGGCCTTGGCGCCGCCGCGTTAGGCGGTCGCCATGAAATCCTCGTCGGTCTGCCTTGCCGCGCTCGCGGCGCTCGGTGCGTTCGCCATGACCACGAACGCCGCGCCCAAGGCTACCGTGTCCGCGCCGACCGAAGCCGATTGGCGCACGCCCGATCCAAACTTCGTGCTGGTGATCGACACCAACAAAGGCCGCGTGGTCGTCGAGCTTTCGCCCGCGGTCGCCCCGGTGTCCGCGGTCCAGGTGCGCGATCTGGCGCGCACCGGCTTCTACAACGGCCGAGCCTTCTTCCGTGTGGTCGACGATTTCATGGACCAGACTGGCGATCCCACTGACACCGGACAGGGCGGTTCGACCAAGCCAAATCTGCCGGCCGAGTTTGTTTTCAAGCGCGACGCCTCGACGCCCATGGTTGTCGTCGACCGCGCGGGTAGCCACGAAGCCGGCTTCCTAGATGCGACGCCGGTGGTGAGTCAGCCGGTCAACTTGGCGGCGCTCACGGTCGATCACAAGGTCAGCGCCATGGTCGACTATTGCCCGGGCGTGGTGGGCATGGCGCGCACACAGGACCCGGCGAGCGGCAACAGTCAGTTCTTTCTGATGCGCGGCGCGCAAGCCAGCCTTGATGGCAAATACACGGCGGTTGGACGGGTCATCGCCGGCCTGGACGTGGTCCGCCAGATCAAAATCGGCGAACCGGTCGCCGCACCCCAGGACAGGATGTTGAGCGTGCGCGTGCTCGCCGACATTGCGCCCGCGGAGCGCCCGAAAGTGCGGGTGGTCGATACGCGTAGCCCGTGGTTCGCGGCCGAGATCGCCCGTGTTCGGGCGGAAAAGCTAATCGGTGTCTCCCCCTGTGATTTCGAAATCCCAAGTCAGGTGAAATGAACCCATGAGCGATGAAACCTTGATCATGACCCTCACCACCGGCCCGGTGAGCATCCGGTTGCGACCCGACCTTGCGCCAGGGCATGTCGCCCGGATCAAGGAACTGGCGAGCGAAGGCTTCTACGACGGCGTCGTTTTCCACCGCGTGATCGCCGGGTTCATGGCCCAGGGCGGCGATCCGACCGGTGTCGGCAGCGGTGGATCGGAAAAGCCAAACCTGAAGGCCGAGTTCTCCAACGCCCCGCACCGGCGCGGCGCTTGCTCCATGGCTCGGACATCCAATCCCGATTCAGCCAACAGTCAGTTCTTCATCTGCCTCGCCGACTCGAATTTCCTTGATCGTCAGTACACGGTCTGGGGCGAGGTCGCGGACGGCATGGAAAATGTCGACGCCCTGCCCAAGGGCGAGCCGCCGCGAGAGCCGGGTAAGATCGTCTCGATGAAGGTCGCCTAGCGTGTGAGAACGGCCACGATTGGATAGTGGTCCGATCCCAGGGCCGGCCCGCGCTCGATACTGACCGGCCGCCAGCCGTGCCCGGCATAAATCTGATCCACGGCGAGGAACGGGAACGGGAAGGTCACGCGCCAGTGCGAGATGCGCCCCGCCGGCCAGGTGAAGGTGGCGTGGGTGATACGGGGTATGGCGAAGCGCGCGTCCTGACGCCGCAGGCCAAACGACCATGGGTTGAGATTGAAATCGCCGGCGACGATGAGACTTTGGCGGTCGAACCGCGTGATCGCCTGAGCGAACCGTCGCGCCTGATCCTCCTGCGGCCCGGCTGGAATGGGCCAGCGATAATGTGTGCCGGCCACGGTATAGGCGTCCGCCCCTTGACCGAACGACGCCCAGGCGCCGCCGTGTCGAGGGCCAAGGCCGGCCCAGGCGATGACGCCGCCATCGACCGGCGGGGACTTTGACAGGATGATCGTCGCGCAGTCATCCCCACATTGGGTTCGGTATGGGTAATCCTGGGTCAGCAAAGCGGGAACGGCGCCCTCGCCGGTCTCCTCGAGCACGACGACGTCGGCGGCCTCGGCCAGGATCCAGCGCGCGGTCGCGGCCGGATCGCGGTTACGGTCCCAGACATTGAACTGGATCACCTTGATGGTTTGACGCGCCGGCGCGGCGCGCGGCGCGGAGAGG
>DATCEL010000387.1:0-2343 GCA_036510115.1 Caulobacteraceae bacterium | reverse complement strand
ACAGCGGCGCGGCCGGGATTGTCGGTGCGGCGCAGGACATTGGCCCACAGCGTCCCGGAATAGTCGACGTAGGCGTCGATCTCGCCGGCGGCCAGGGCCCGATAGATGGTCGCCGAGCCGAGGTCGTCGCGAATCTCCACGCGCGCGCCAGTGGCTTCCAGGCGCCTCGCGATGAGCTGGGCGAGAATATACTGCTCGGAAAAATTCTTGGCCCCGATCTTGTAGGCCGGTCCGCCCTGGGCGGCCCACAGCGGCGAAAGGGCGACTGCCGCGCCGATCGCCAGGAGCGCGCCGCCCAGCCAGATCCGCCAGGGCTTGCGCGCCGCCAGACCGGATTCGATCAGACCGAGCAATTGATCGACGGCCAGGGCCAGGACGGCGGCGGCTATGCAGCCAAACAGAACCGCGACCCAGTTTTCGGTCTGCAGGCCAGAGAAGATGTAGTTGCCGAGCGAGGTCTGGCCGACCGGCGTCGCCAGGGTCGCCGCGCCGATGGTCCACACCGCCGAGGTGCGGATACCGGCCATAATCACCGGCGCGGCCAGGGGCAGCTCGACGCGGAACAGGCGCTGGGCGCTGGTCATGCCCATGCCGTCGGCGGCCTCGACCACGGCCGGATCGACGCCGGTGATCCCGGCCACGCCGTTACGCAGAATCGGCAGCATCGAATAGAGCGTCAGCGCCATCAACGAGGGCGCGAAGCCGAGCGCCGGAAAGCCGCGGCCGAACCAGGTCTGGCTGAGGCTCGATAGCGCCAGCAGCAGCGGATAGAACAGAGCCAGCAAAGCGAGGCTGGGGATCGTCTGGATGAGGCTGGCGCTGAATAGGGCCGGCCAGCGGACCATCGGACTGCGGCTCGCCGCCACCGCCAGCGGCAGGCTGATCGCCAAGCCGAGGACGAGGGCGCAGAGGCTGAGCAGCACGTGCTGCGAGAGATAGTCCGGCAACAAGCGCGCGGCGGCGGCGAAGCGATCATCCATGGGGCGCGCGCCCCTTAGGCTTCGCGGGTGGCTTCGCCCCCCTCGCCAAGGCTTCGACGCGCCGGGCCTGGCTGCGAGGCGACTCCATCAGAGCGCGGACGCCGGGCTCCGAATGATCGGTCAACATGGCCCCAGGGGTGTCGTCGGCGAGGATCCGGCCGGCTTCCATGACCACGATCCGGTCGGCGAGCAGCAGAGCCTCGGTGACGTCGTGGGTGACCATGACCGTGGTCAGGCGAAGGGTCTCGTGCAGGGCGCGATAGTCGCGGCCCAATCCCTCGCGGACGATCGGGTCGAGGGCGCCGAAGGGTTCGTCCATCAACATGATCGCCGGCTCGGCCGCCAGGGCGCGGGCGACGCCCACCCTCTGGCGTTGGCCGCCCGACAGCGTCCCAGGCAGCCTTCGTCCGATATCGGCCGGCAGAGCGACGAGGTCGAGAAGGGTGGCGATCTTCGCCGCCGCGCGCGCCTTGTCCCAGCCGGCCAGTCGCGGCCCCACGGCAATGTTTTCGGCGACGGTCAGATGCGGGAAGAGGCCGATTTCCTGGAACACATAGCCGATGCGTCGGCGTAAGGAGTAGCCAGGCTCGCCGCTCGTGGATCGACCCTCGACCCTCACTTCGCCGGCGTCAGGCGTGACAAGGCCGTTGATCATTTTCAGAGTCGTAGTCTTGCCGCAGCCCGATCCGCCAAGGATGGCGACGAATTCTCCGGGGGCGACGATGAGCGACAGCGGTCCGACGGCCAGCGCGCCGTATCGTTTGACCACCTCGCGAAGCTCAATCACCAACCCACCCCTCGCGCCGGCCTCAGGTCCCGTTCGCCAGGAGAGGATGTGAGCGCAACCGCGCCGCTAAGCCCGGCGGCCCTTGGCGGCTTCGCGTTCGATGCCGAGCGCGGCGAGCGTCGCCCGCGCGATACCCTCGGCGTCTAGGCCGGCGGTGGCGTACATGGTCTCGGGCTTGTCGTGGTCCTGGAAAATATCCGGCAGGGTCAGGGTGCGAACCTTGAGCCCGTGGTCCAAGGCGCCATGGGCGGCCAGGGCGTGCAGGACGAAGGCGCCGAATCCGCCGACCGCGCCTTCCTCGACGGTAATCAGCACTTCATGCTCGCGCGCCAGGCGAAGAATGAGGTCGACATCGAGGGGCTTGGCGAAGCGAGCGTCGGCGACCGTGGTCGAGAACCCGCGCGCGGCCAGGATCTCGGCCGCCTTGAGGCTTTCGCCCAGGCGCGTGCCAAACGACAGAATGGCCGCCGCCGTGCCCTCGCGGACGATACGGCCGCGGCCGATTTCGAGCGGCTCGGCCAATTCGGGAATGGCGATGCCGATGCCATCGCCGCGCGGATAGCGGAAGGCGCTAGG
>DATCEL010000386.1:0-2648 GCA_036510115.1 Caulobacteraceae bacterium | reverse complement strand
GGTCTTGGCGCTCTTCCACACATGGGCCGGGTGGGCCAGGGCCCGCGACCGCTGAGCGGGCGTGATCGCCCCGGTCTGAACCATGGCGTCGAGCACCAGGGCCGTGCGCTCGGCCGATCGCGCCGGCTGGCTCGCCGGATCGTATTCGGTCGGGGATTTCGGAATCGCCGCCAGGGTGGCCGCCTCGCGCACGGTCAGCAGGCGGGCCGGCTTGTTGAAATAGCGCCAGGAAGCCGCTTCCAGGCCATAGGCGCCGGAGCCGAAATAGATCCGGCTCAGATACATGCCGAGGATCTGCTTCTTGCTGTAGCGCCGCTCCAATTCGGTCGCATAGACCACCTCGTCGGCCTTGCGCTCGAGGGTCTGGGCGGAATTGAGGAACAGGTTGCGGGCGAGCTGTTGGGTAATCGTCGAGCCGCCTTGCGCCGCGCGGCCCTGGGTGATGTCGGCCATCAACGCCCGGGCCATGCCCATGGGGTCGACCGCGCCGTGCTCGTAAAAACGCCTGTCCTCGATGGCCACGAACGCTGCCGGCACGTAGGCCGGCAGCTTGGCGATATCCACTGGCGGCCCATACCGTCCGCCCCTCACCCCGATCACTACCCCCGAGCGGTCGAGATAGGTGACCTGGGGATCGCGCCGGATCGGCGGCAAGCTGGGAATATCGGCGGTGAAGCCGGAGAGGCCAGCGGCGAGGGCGGCGAACATGGCGATCACGGGGAGAGTCTCCGAAACTCAGGGGAGCGGCGGCGCTATCCGCCGCACGCTTGTGTCGTTTGCGCGGCGTCCGGCCAAGATAATTTGCCGTAACCTTCGGATCGGTTAGCGGCGATCATGGCGGAACCTCCAACGCGCCGCCGCATTACGCATTCGTGAAAAGCCATGAAGTCGCCATAGTGTTGCGGCGGCGGCCGTGGTTCCGTATGGTCAGGGCTGCGAGGCGCGTCTCGAAGGCGTCATTCGCCAGCGTGCAGGGAGAGTGCGATGAAAATGGGTCTGGCAGGCGCGGTGGCGATAGCGACACTATCGGCGGCTTCCCTGGCCGCGGCGGCTTCGCAGTCGTTCGAGACTCCCGCGATCCCCGCGAACAGCATCCAGTACGGGCCTGATGAGTTCGCCTTCAACACCAACGCGGTCGGACCCGTCGTCATGGCGGGGGTGACATTCACGGGCTTCGCCGGCGTGACCACCAACACCGCCTCCGGCGAGACGACGATGGGCGAATGGGTCAATACGCCGTACGGAAACCAGACCGCCTTCATTCAATCCTACCAAGGCACGGGCGGCGCTCTCGACTGGTCCGTCAGCGGCCTCACGGTCGGCAAGACCTATACTTTGTCGTTCGCCGACGCGGAAAACCTGACCGTCCCCGGCGACGCCTTCAATCTTTCGGCGCCTGGCGGGGCCACCGTGGCCTTCACCGACACCTCGACGAGCTGGCAGACCCACACCTACCAGTTCACCGCCAACTCGAGCAGCGAGATGATCGCGTTCACGGGCACATCCACCGGAGGGAACGAGGCGACGGCGATCGACGATCTGATCCTGTCGTCGGTTCCCGAGCCGGCGACATGGGCGATGATGTTGCTGGGCCTGAGCGGCCTAGGCGCGGCGATCCGCGTTTCTCGGCGAAGAGCCGCTCTGGCGCACGCCGCGATCTGATAGATTCGCCCACACCGTCACCACAATTCTCCGGCTTTGAGCCCTCCGGCTGTGCCGTAACCTCGGCGGATGGCGTCTGACGAACTCCCGCTCCTGACCTTTGCCGACGCTCCGGCCTTCGAGGCTTGGCTGGCCGCTCAGCCGGATAATTCGCCTGGCGCATGGCTGAGGTTCGCCAAGAAGGGCGCGTCCGAGCCAACCATCAGCAAGTCCGACGCCATCGACTGCGCGCTCGCTCACGGCTGGGTGGATGGACAGCTCGGCCGTATCGATGACGCCTTCTTCAAGACCCGCTTCACGCCGCGCAGACCAAGGAGCGCCTGGTCCCAGGTTAACCGGCAGCGCGTGGAGCGGCTGGCGGCCGCCGGGCGGATCAGCTCACGAGGCAAGGCGCAGATCGACCAAGCTAAGGCTGACGGTCGTTGGGCCGCGGCCTACGCGCCTCAATCGCAAGCCGCGCCCGATCACGATCTGGAGACGGCGCTGGATGCCGAGCCAACGGCCCGCGCGGTCTTCGCCGAGCTTGACTCCGCCAATCGATACGCCGTGCTCTATAGGGTCCATCAGGCCAAGACACCGGACGCCCGCGCCACAAAAATCGCTGAACTGGTCGCGATGCTCGCCCGCGGGGAGACAATTCACCCTCGTCGCACCCGTCGGGGCTAAGGATTTCGTCGACACCGTACGAAATGCGTTGACGCGAGGGTCGAGCGCCTGACGAAGATGATGCGCTGACCGAGGAAGTGGAGGAAATCGATGACCCAAGAGCTGCAACTCCTGGCCTGGTCCGTACTGCTGCTGATCGCCTACATCGCGGCGCAGGGCGCCTTGGTCGCCCCGCTCAGGGGAATGTCATGGAATGCCGGTCCAAGAGATGAGGGCCAACCTCCGCTCGGCAAGTATCCGGGCCGCGCTCAGCGGGCCCTGGAGAACTTCAAGGAGACCTACCCGGCGTTTATCGCGCTCGCCTTGGCTTTGACGGTGGC
>DATCEL010000385.1:0-3040 GCA_036510115.1 Caulobacteraceae bacterium | reverse complement strand
ATCGCCATGAGGCGAAGCCCGAAGCAGGCGCCAGCACCCGCGATCGTGGTCGGGACGATCGGCCAGTTGAGCAGATGGCCGACAACGACCAGCCCAGCGCCCGCGAGCGCGGCGACGGCGTAGAGATCACTCTTGAGAACGGCAGGCGTGCGGGCGACGAGCAGATCGCGCGCAATGCCGCCGCCAATGCCGGTAAGCATGCCCAGCAGCGCCGCCATCAACGGGTTCAGCCCGTGGGCGAGAGCCTTCTCGGCCCCGGCGACGGCGAATAGCGCGAGACCGGCCGCGTCGAAGATCAAGATCGCCTTGCGCAGCCGAGCCATCGGCGAATAGCAGACAAACGTCAGCATTCCCGCGGCGAGAGAAACGGCGAGATAGCGCCAATCGCTGATCGCGGCGGGCGGGACCGCGCCGATCAGCAGATCGCGGATGATGCCCCCAACGCTGGAGGCCACGAAGGACAGAACCAGAATACCGAAGATATCGAGACGGCGCTGTACGCCCAGCATCGCCCCACTGATCGCGAAGACGAACGTGCCGGCAAGATCGAACGCCAGCAGAAGATCGTGGATCACTTTTTGTTCGAGAAGCAGGTTCAGCGGCAATGGCGCACACCTTGCGTCGGTGGCCACGCGGTCGATCGCTTCGTCATTTCGTCACCGCCAGTGGGACCTATGGGGCGGCGCGCCGCCGTCGCACGATCGCATCGAGCGCCCAGGCGCCACCTCCCGCCGCGGCGAGATAGAGGAAGATGACGGCTTCGAGCGCCGCCTCGGCCCCATGATTTACTTGCGGGTCGAAGCTGATCGGGCCCGGGGCGTTACCCAGTCCGTGAAGCACATGGAAGCCGAAGTAGGCGACGGCCATTTGGCCGGACGCGATGAAGGCGGCGATTTTCGTAAACAGGCCGACAACGATCAGCGCGCCGCCGACCAATTCGATCACCCCCGCGACCATCAACAGCGGTGGAAGCGGCCCCGGCATCAGCGGCGCCGGAAAATGCAACAGCTTCATCGCGCCGTGCTCCATGAAGCACAGGCCCGCGACAATGCGCAGCACGCTTAGAAGGCGGGGTGACCAGTCTTCGAGAAATTTCATGGAAGAACGCCTTTAGTTGGTTTTAGCTCGATCGGCGAGAGCGGCCGCCCGACAACGCTTTCGCGGGGGGCTTAACATTGCCTCGGGGACGCGCTATCTAGCCGGTCAATCTCGTCCGTTGCGCTGGATGGCGTTTTCGAGCGGTGGCCCTCAAGAAGGCCAGCCGCTTTTTTATTTGCCCGCCGGCGCCTCTCTGGAAGGCCCACGCTTGCGCGGCAAGACCGCCGAAGATCTCAGGCTCCTGGAGCTCATCGATCCGGTCGCCGACGGCGCCGGCTATACAGTCGTGCGCCTGCGGCTGATGGGCGGCGACCGGGCCCGGCGGCTACAGATCATGGCGGAAAGACCCGATGGCGCGATGCCGGTCGCCGATTGCGCGCGCCTGGCCAGGGCCGTCTCCCAGGTGCTCGACGACGCCGACCCGATCGCGGGCGAATTCACTCTGGAAGTCTCCAGCCCGGGGCTCGACAGGCCGCTCACCCGCCTGGCGGATTTCGCCGCCTTTGAAGGCTGCCAAGCCAAGCTCGAACTCGACCGCGTGGCCGAGGGGCGCAAGCGCTTCAAGGGTCAGCTGGCCGGGGTCGAGGGCGATCATGTGGCGATCAATCTCGAGGGCGAAGCCGAAACCGCCTTGCTGCCCTTCGCCTGGATCATCGACGCCCATCTGGTCATCGACGACGCCCTGCTGAAACGCGGCGCGGAGGCCCGGGCCGCCCGCATCGCTCAATCCCCAACCCAGTCTACCGATTCCTGAGGACCGATACCCATGACCACCACCGGCATTTCAGCCAACCGGCTCGAACTCCTGCAGATCGCCGACGCCGTCGCGCGCGAAAAGTCGATCGAGAAGGAGATCGTCATCGAGGCGATCGAGGAGGCGATCCAGAAGGCCGCCCGCACCCGCTATGGGGCCGAGCACGATATCCGCGTCCACATCGACACCAAGACCGGCGAGACGACCATCACTCGCGTGGTGACGGTGATCGAGGATGACCCCGAACTGGCCATCGATCCGGAAACGGAGCTTGAGGTGCCGGTCAACGACAGCGCCCAGAAGCGCCTGTCCGACGCCCTCAAGGACGACAAGACGGCCTTCATCGGCAAGACCTATGTCGAAGAACTGCCGCCGTTCGAGTTTGGCCGCGTCCAGACCCAGATGGCTCGCCAAGTGGTCACCGGCAAGGTGCGCGAAGCCGAGCGCGAGCGTCAGTTCGAAGAGTTCAAGGACCGGGTCGGCGAGATCGTCAACGGGGTCGCCAAGCGGGTGGAGTACGGCAATGTCATTGTCGATCTCGGCCGCGGCGAAGGCATCATGCGTCGCGACCAGTCGATCCCGCGCGAGGCGTTCCAGATCGGCGACCGGGTGCGCTCCTACATCTATGACGTGCGGCGCGAGACCAAGGGGCCGCAGATCATGCTTTCCCGCGCTCACGGCGGCTTCATGGCCAAGCTGTTCGCCCAGGAAGTGCCGGAGGTCTACGACGGCGTGATCGAGATCCGCGCCGTGGCCCGCGACCCGGGCAGCCGGGCCAAGATGGCCGTGGTCTCCAACGATTCCTCCATCGATCCGGTGGGCGCCTGCGTGGGCATGCGCGGCTCGCGCGTACAGGCGGTGGTGGCCGAACTGCAGGGCGAAAAGATCGACATCATCCAGTGGAACCCCGACGAGGCGACCTTCCTGGTCAACGCCCTGGCCCCGGCCGAAGTCACCAAGGTGGTGATGGACGAGGAGGACGAACGCGTCGAGGTGGTGGTGCCCGACGAACAGCTTTCCCTGGCCATCGGCCGGCGCGGGCAGAACGTGCGTCTCGCCAGTCAGCTTACGGGCTGGCAGATCGACATCATGACCGAGAGCCAGGAGAGCGAGCGGCGTCAGCGCGAGTTCGCCGAGCGCACCGCCCTGTTCCAGGAAGCGCTCGACGTCGATGAGGTCATCGCTCAG
>DATCEL010000384.1:0-3243 GCA_036510115.1 Caulobacteraceae bacterium | reverse complement strand
ATGGCCAGCATGTCCTTGGCGATGTACTGAGCCGAGCGTCCGCCGATCTTGGCCTTGAGACCGAGCCGCGCCGCGTCCCCGCGTAGAGCCGCCCGCTCTTCGCTCGTCCACTCCCGGCAGAGATCCCACGCCGCGGCCATGCAGTCGGGACAATAGAGCAGACCCGCCCACAGCGCCGGCAGGGCGCAGAGGCGGCTCCAAGAGCCCGCGTCGGCGCCGCGCATTTCCAGATATTGCTTGAGACGGACTTCGGGGAAAATGGTGCTGGTGTGATCGACCCAATCGGCCATCGTCGGTCGCTCCCCCGGCAGTTCCGCCAGCGTTCCGTCCATGAAGTCGCGGAACGAGCGGCCGGCCAGGTCGATGTAGCGCCCATCGCGCTTGGCGAAATACATCGGCACGTCGAGGGCGTAGCGGGCATAGGCCTCGAAGCCGAAGCCATCCTCGAAGACGAAATCCAGCAGGCCGGTGCGGTCGGCGTCGGTGTCCGTCCACACATTGGCGCGGGCGGAAAGAAAGCCGTTGGGCCTTCCCTCCGTGAACGGAGAATTGGCGAAGAGCGCCGTGGCGATCGGCTGCAGGGCCAGACTGACGCGGAACTTGGCGATCATGTCGGCCTCGTCGGCGAAGTCGAGGTTGGCCTGGACCGTGCAGGTGCGGAACATCATGTCGAGGCCGAGGCCGCCGACCTTGGGCATGTATTCGCGCATGATCTTGTAGCGGCCCTTGGGCATGGCCGGGACCTCGTCACGCCGCCAGGTGGGGGCGAAGCCCAGACCCAGGAAGCCGAGGCCGAGGTCGGCGGCCACGGCCTTGACCTCCTCGAGGTGGCGGCCGGTCTCCTCGCAGATGTCGTGCATGGTGGCGAGCGGCGCGCCAGACAGCTCGAACTGGCCGCCCGGTTCGAGGCTGACGTTGGCCATGCCGCGCGAAAGGCCGATCAGGGTCTCGCCGCCCGCTTCGTTGTGTTCCGTGGTCGGCGCCCAGCCGAAACGCATGAGGCCCTCCATCAGGGCGCGGATGCCGGCGTCCCCGCCATAGGGGACCGGGGCGCGGTCGGCCTGGCGGAAGACGAACTTCTCATGCTCGGCGCCGACGCGGAAATCGGTCGGATCCTTGCCGCCCTCAGCGAACCAGGCCGTCAGATCATCAAAGGCGAGGGGTCGATCGTCGGCGAGCGTTTCGGCCATGGTTCCCCCTTGGAAGGCGGCCCGTCTCCGCCGGCGTCCATGGCAAGTGGGCGCCGAGTGGGCGAACCTCAAGCCCCCGCGTCCTCACCCTTCCAATCGCCAAGGGTTGCTTGCCAAAGAGCCAGGGCCGCGATGGCGGCGGTGTCGGCGCGCAGGATGCGGGGGCCGAGGCTGACCGGCATCGCGCCGGGCACGGCCCGAGCGGCGGCGCGTTCTTCCGGGGTGAAGCCGCCCTCGGGACCGATTAGGATCGCCCAGGGACCCGGGTCCGCGTGGGCGAGGGCGTGCAAGGCGGGCGCCGCCTCGCCGGCCTCGTCGCAGAACATCAGACGGCGGCCATTCAGCCAGTCCGCCAGCGCATCGACCAATCTCGCTTCGGGCAAGATTTCCGGAACGTCCAGTCGGCCGGTCTGTTCGGCCGCCTCGACGGCGATGGCGGCGAGGCGAGCTATGTTGGCGCGGCCGGGATTGGAGCGAGCAGTCGTCACCGGCCGCACCTGTCTGGCGCCGAGCTCGGCCGCCTTTTCGACGATCGTCTCCAGGCGCGGCCGTTTGACCAGGGCGATCATGAGATCGAGATCCGGACCGAAAATCTGAGCCCGTTCGCGCCGAACCAACGCCAGCCGGGCTCCGCCCTTGGAAATCTTCGCCGCGCGGGTGAGCCATTCGCCGTCGCGGCCGTTGAACACCCGCAGATCCTCGCCCTCGCGCAGGCGCATCACATGAGCGAGGTAGTGGGCTTGCTCCGGGCTTGTCTCGACACTTCCGCCGTCGCGAAGGTCGCCGTTGACGAAAAGACGGATCACGCGCGCGCTCCGATAGGTTAGGTTCGAACCGATGACCAAGACCGACAGTTACAAAAGCGACCTGCGGCGGCTGCAGATCGGCCTCGTGCGCTATCAGCAATGGGCGATCAAGACCGGGGCCAAGGCGGTGATCATCTTCGAGGGTCGCGACGGCGCCGGCAAGGACGGAACCATCGCCCGGATCATCGCCCATCTGGCCCCGCGCAACACCCGCGTGGTCTCCCTGCCCAAACCTTCCGAACGCGATCGCTCGGAGTGGTACTTCCAGCGCTATATCGAGCACTTGCCGGCGGCCGGCGAAATCGTCCTGTTCAACCGTTCCTGGTACAATCGTGGCGGCGTCGAACCCGTGATGGGCTTTTGCACCGACGCCGAGCACGAGGCGTTCCTGCGCGAGGCCCCGGACGTGGAGCGGATGCTCGAAACCGCCGATATCAGGCTGGTGAAAATCTGGCTGGACATCTCCAAGAAGGAACAGGCCGAACGCCTCGACGCGCGCGAGACCGATCCCTTGAAACGGCTCAAGATCAGCGACCTCGACCGCTACGCACAGAAGAAATGGAAGGCCTATTCCGCCGCCCGCGACCAGATGCTCGAACGGACCCATACCGCCCTGGCGCCCTGGGTGTGCGTTCACGCCGACCATAAGAAGGCGGCGCGCCTCAATGTCATCCGCCATCTGCTGCATGCGCTCGCGCCGGAGACCCTGACCACCGATATCGAACTTCCCGACCCCGAGGTGCTGTTCACCTTCGAGACGGCCGCGATCGGCGACGGGCGGCTGGCCAAATAGGAGACGCGCGATGGATCATGTTCGATTGGGAAATACGGGCCTGAAGGTCTCGCGTCTGTGCCTGGGGTGCATGACCTATGGCTCGCCAAAGTGGCGCCCGTGGATCCACGATGAGCAGGCCTCTCTGCCGTTCTTCAAGGCGGCGATCGAAGGCGGGATCAACTTCTTCGACACCGCCGACGTCTATTCGCAGGGCGAAAGCGAGCGGGTCACCGGCAAAGCGCTGAAAGAATACGCCAAACGCCACGAGGTGGTCATCGCCACCAAGGTCCACGGACCGATGGGCGCCGACGTCAACAACCGCGGCCTGTCACGCAAGCACATCATGGACGCGATCGACCGCAGCCTGACCCGGCTCGGCGTCGACTATGTCGATCTCTATCAGATTCATCGCTTCGACGCGGAGACGCCGATCGAGGAAACGATCGATGCGCTCGATGATGTCGTGCGCGCG
>DATCEL010000383.1:0-7506 GCA_036510115.1 Caulobacteraceae bacterium | reverse complement strand
GGCTGACAAGATGAACGCCCTCGACAACGCCATGTTCGACGCCTTGATCGCTACGGGCGAGCAACTGAAATCCGAGCCTGGTTTGCGCGCGGTGGTCATCTCGGGTGAAGGCCGGGCTTTCTGCGCCGGGCTCGACATGGGCAACTTTGGGGCCATGGCCGAGGGCCCTCGGCGACCCGCCGCGGGTGGGGAACCCGTCGACGCCCGCACCTACGGCATCGCCAATCGACCGCAATACGCCGTGTGGGTGTGGCGCGAGATCCCCGTGCCGGTGATCGCCGCGGTGCATGGCGTCGCCTTCGGTGGCGGATTTCAACTGATGTTGGGCGCCGACATACGCTTCATCGCGCCCGACGCGCGCGTGGCCGTCCTGGAGATCAAGTGGGGCTTGGTCCCGGACATGTGCGGCACGCTGATCATGCGCCACCTGGCGCGGGAGGATGTCATCCGCGAACTGACCTATACCGGCCGCGTCTTCTCCGGCGAAGAGGCGCTGACGCTGGGTTTCGCCACCCGGGTTTGCGCCGATCCCTATGCTGAAGCCCTCAGCGTCGCCCGCGAGATCGCCGGCAAGAGCCCGGACGCTATCCGCGCGGCCAAGCGGCTCCTGAACGCCGCCGCCCAGGTCACCGATGAGGCGGCCGGGCTGTTACAAGAGACCCGTGAGCAGATCGCCCTGATCGGCAGCCCCAACCAGATCGAGGCGGTGAAAGCCAATCTCGAAAAACGGTCGCCGGCGTTTCGCGGCTGACGGTACTACGGTGATCGTGCACTACACAGCACCCGCCGGTAGTCCTCCACCACAAAGCTGAACGGCGCGCCCCTGGCGGTCACGAGCAGGGCCGCGATTCTGCACTTGCGGCCGGGCGAGGTCTGCGAGAACACCGTGTGGCGGGTAAAGGCGAGCGGGCGCGCCACTATTCCGAACGGCGTATCCGTCGTCTCCAGTCGACGGTTCATCTCCGCCGTAAGAGAGGAGGGTCGATACCAATTGTCGGCCTGTGAGAGCACCGTGGCGCCGCAGGCGAGCGTTACGCGGCGATAGCGAACCACCTCCCCCGGCTGGGCCTTCAAGGCCACCAGCACGGGCTCCGGCGCGGACTTGGCGGCGCTGCGCACCCGCCGGGAGGTGAGCGCCGGCAGGCCACGGGCCGCGCACCAGTCCCGCAACACCCGGCTGGCGCTTTCGCCGCCGAGGATGCGCCTCTCAAAGGCGGGGGGCTTCGGGGGCAACGCGGCTTGCATCTTGTTTTTCTCCCCGCTTGGCGTTCACAGTCACCAGAGCCCACAGGAATTCGCCATGGCTTACGCGCAAGGCCGTCTGATTCACGACGCCGACTCCCATCTGATGGAGCTCGACGGCTGTCTCGACCCCTGGTTCGAGAGCCGCTTCATCGACGCCTTTCACGCCCTTCCCTACTACCGCAAGAAGCTTGAGCCCAAGGGCTGGGCCGGCAAGTTCCGAGTCATGCAAGACGATCCAGCCTTCCGCGCCGGCGACGCCGAGAACCTGCTCCTGCGCAAAAACCACCAGGCGCTGGGGGCCTTCGACGCCGCCGATCGCGCCCGCGCCATCGATCTCTTCGGTTTCGCCAGCCAGCTCGTCTTCACCACCTTCTGCCTGGGCAACTTCGGCCTCGACGAGAGCGGCGACGTCGATCTCTGCTATGCCGCGGCCAGCGCCCACAACCGGATGATGACCGATTTCTGCGCCGTCGATCGGCGCCTGTTGGCGACGGCCTACGTTCCGCTGGTCGATTTCAAGCGCGCGCGCCAGACCGCCGCCGAGGCCATCGCTCTGGGTGCCAAGGCGTTGCTCATTCCCTCGCGCTGTCCGCCCGGCCATTCGCCCAGCCACGTCGGTCTCGATCCGATCTGGGCCCAGGCTCAGGAAGCGGGGATTCCGATCCTCTTCCACGTCGGCGGCGAGGAGAAGCTTCTCCCGGACTATTTCGAAAACGGCCTGCCTAAGGTGAAGGATTTCCACGGCGGCGAGGAGAACTTCACCTCGGTGAGTTTCATGGCCATCCCCGGTTCGGTGATGCAGTCCCTCGCCTGCCTGATCATCGACGGGGTGATGGACCGCTTCCCGCGCCTGAAGTTCGGAGCCATCGAGTTGGGCGCCTCATGGCTGCCGGGCTGGATGCGTTTCATGGATAGCGGCCACCAGGCTTTCTACAAGAACGAGGAGCGGCTTCATCGGCTGTCCGCGCCGCCCAGTGAAATCGTCCGCCGACAGGTGCGCGTCACCCCCTATCCGCACGAGGACGCGGCCTGGATCATCGCCGGCGCGGGCGAGGAGGTCTGTCTGTTCTCCTCCGACTTTCCGCACGTCGAAGGCGGCCGCAATCCGCTGAAACGGTTCGACGATTCGCTCGCGGCCTGTTCGCCGGCGGTGGCGAGCCGCTTTTACGCCGACAATTTCATCGATCTGATGGGCGAAGGCCTAGCGGAAGATCTGCGGCGAGCGCAGCCGGCGAAGGCCGCCTGACCGCCCCCTCGGAATTTCGCCGGCCGCCGCCCGGCCTGGCCGCTCTGCGCAACTCCGCGCTGTTCATGGCCGTGGTGCTGGCCCTGGCCTTGGTGCGCTTCTTCCAGGCCATTCTCTCACCGCTGATCGTGGCCGCCTTCATGATCGTGCTGGTCGACGGAATTTCCCGCCTCATGCTGCGGCGTCTGCCGAGGGCGCCGCCGTGGCTGCGCGGCGGCATCGCCGGGGCGCTGATCCTGGCCGCCTTCGCGACCATCGCCGGCCTGATTGTGGTGGAGGCCCCCCCGTTCGCGATCCAGATCAAGGCGCTGGCGCCCAAGCTCGACGCCTTGCTCCTGAAGGCCATGACCATGGTCGGCGTTCCGCCGCTCACCCTGGAGGACATGTTCAGCGGCATCGACCCTAGAAGGCTCGCCGGCGGTCTCTTCGGCGCCGCCCGCCACGACACGTCCTACGCCGCCCTGGTGATCATCTATTTCGGCTTCCTGGCCGCCTCGCGGGCCGCCTTCACGCGCAAATTCGATCGGATGTACGCCGCCGCCGAGCACCGCGCCTCGGCCCTTCGCGTTCTGGCCAGCGTCAGCCACGCGGTCGAGCGCTACACCTGGCTGCAGACCCTCAAGGCCCTGTCGATCGCCGTCGTCGTCTGGTTGCTGATGACCGTGCTCGGGCTGCACGACGCCCTGTTCGCAGCTTTCCTGGTCTTCCTCTGCGCCTATGTGCCGATTGTCGGCGCGGTCGCCGGCTCGGTCTTCCCTGGGCTTCTAGCGCTGTCGCAGTTCGACGATCTGACCCGCCCGCTCCTCATCGTCGCTGTCCTCGCTTCGGCCGTCTTTGTCATCGACAACGTAATCATGCCCAAGCTGCAGGGGGATGAGCTCAACCTCGACCCTCTGTTCATCCTGATTTCCCTGGGCTTCTGGGCCGCGATCCTGGGCGCGCCGGGCGTATTGCTATCGACGCCGCTCACCGTCGCGGTCATGGCGCTCGCCGCCGAATTCGAAGCCACCCGCTGGGTCGCCGTCCTCCTCTCCCGCGAAGGCCTTCCGCCCGGGGAGGAATAAATTCGCCCCCCGCCCCCTCTGTGGGAAAGGCGCCGTGCTCCTAGACCGCTCCCAACCCCCTAGCCAGGTCGGCTATGAGGTCCTTGGGCGATTCGATCCCGACCGAGACGCGGATCAGGCCTTCATCGATGCCGAGGATCGCCCGCTCGTTGGCTGAGACGCCGGAATGAGTGGTGCTGCCCGGATGGCAGGCGAGCGACTCCGTCCCGCCGAGGCTGACCGCGAGCTTGAAAACCTCCAGGCTGTCGAGCACCCGAAACGCCGCCTCGCGCCCGCCGCGAACGACGAAGGAAAAGGTCGCGCCGTGGGCGCCGCACTGGCGTTCGATCACCGCCGCCTCGCGCGAGCCCTCGGGGGCGAAGCCCAGATAGTCCACCCGCTCCACTTGCGGCTGGCCGCGCAGCCAGCCGGCCACCTCCTCGGCGTTAGCGAAGGCCTTGTCCATTCTGAGGCGAAGGGTCTCCAGCGAGCGGGTGAGCATCCAGGCGCTATGCACATCGAGCTGGTTGCCGATCAGGTTGCGCAGAGAGCGCACCTTCTTCATCGGCGCGCCGGCGCCGGCGACCGATCCGGCGATCAGATCGCTGTGGCCGCCGACGTATTTGGTCAGGGAATAGACCACCAGGTCCGCGCCGTGGGCGAGGGGCGACTGGTAGAGAGGGCCCAGAAGGGTGTTATCGACGACAATCAGCGGCCGAGTCCCTTGGGCTTCGCCGATCTTCGCCGCCACGGTCGCCATCAGATCCAGATCGACCACCGAATTGGTTGGATTGGCCGGGGTCTCGACATAGATCGCCGCGACCGGCCCCAAAGCCCGCGCCTCCTCGGCCGCCGTCGCCACCGCTTGCGGATCGACGCCGTCGAAGAAGCTGACGCTGCGCACCCCGAGCCTGGCCAGCAAGGTGTCAAACAACGTCTCCGTGCCGCCGTAGAGCGGCCGGCTGCGCATCACCACCTGGCCCGGTTCGGTGGTCGCCAGCAGGGCGGTGAAGATCGCCGCCATGCCGCTGGAAAAGACGGCGCAGGCATCGGCGCGCTCCAGCACCGCCAAGCGCTCCTCGACGATCTGCAGATTGGGGTTGTTGAAGCGGGTGTAGATGAGGCCGGCGCTCTCGCCCGCCGGCGTCGGCTCGCGGCCGGACATATAGTCAAAGAGAAGCTTGCCTTCCTCGCAGGTGGCGTAGGCGAAGGTAGAGGTGAGGAAGATCGGCGTCTTCACCGCCCCCTCCGATAAGGTCGGATCGAAGCCGAACCCCAGCATCAGGGTTTCCGGTTCGAGCTTGCGCGCGCCCACCGACGAGCGGCGGAAGTCGTGTTTGGCGGTCATGGTGTCAGGCCCAGGATGGAGGTTTCCCCACCTCTATCAGATCGCTCGCGGATTGGCCGACTCGCCGGTCCATGAATCTCGTCCTCGCCCCGACGCGCGGCCATTGCTAGTCTGCGCGGCAGCATGACCCATGCCGACCACGCGCATCATCATCACCATCACGGCCACAGCCACGCGCCGGCCGCGTTCGGTCGCGCCTTCGCCATCGGGGTCACTCTCAATATCGTCTATGTGATCGCTGAGGCCGCCTGGGGGGTGATGGCCAATTCCCTCGCCCTGCTATCGGACGCCGGCCACAACCTGGGCGACGTCCTCGCCCTGGCGCTGGCCTGGATGGCGGCGCGCATGACCCAGAAGGCCCCCAGCGCCCGCTACACCTACGGCCTGCGCGGATCGTCCATCCTTGCGGCGCTGAGCAACGCGGTCATCCTGCTGGTGGTGACCGGGGGCATCGCCTGGGCGGCAATCCTGCGGCTTTTGCATCCGCAGCCCTTGGCCGGGACGACGGTGATGATCGTCGCCGCCATCGGCGTGGCCGTGAACGGAGTCACCGCCTTGATGTTCGCCTCAGGACGCAAGGGGGACGTCAATATCCGCGCGGCCTTCACCCACATGGCCGGGGACGCGCTGGTGGCCGCCGGCGTTGTTCTGGCCGGCGCAGTCATTGTCTTCACCCATTGGACCTGGCTCGACCCGGTCGTCAGCCTCGTCATCGGCGCGGTTATCGTCGCCGGCACCTGGTCGCTTCTGCGAGAATCCCTCGACCTGGCGCTGGACGCCGTCCCCGCCGGCGTCGATCGCGGTGAGATCAACGCCTATCTCGCCGGCCTACCCGGCGTCGCCGAGGTGCACGATCTGCACATCTGGGGCATGAGCACCACCGAGACGGCCCTGACCGCCCATCTGGTGCGGCCGGGCGCGGCCGTCGATGACGCCCTGATCCATCGGGCCTGCCACGAACTTAAGGCTCGCTTTAAGGTCCACCACGCCACCTTGCAGATCGAGGACGGCGCCCTCGATCACCCCTGCCACCTGGCCGACGAGGCCGTGGTCTAGATCAATCCCCCCAGCGGCGAGGACGGGTCGGCGTACATTCGCCTGGGCATGCGTCCAGCGAGATAGGCTTCGCGGCCGGCGATGACCGCGTGCTTCATAGCCTTGGCCATGCGCACCGGGTCCTTGGCGGCGGCGATGGCGGTGTTCATCAACACCCCGTCGCAGCCCAGCTCCATGGCTACAGTGGCATCCGAGGCTGTCCCGACACCGGCGTCGACCAGCACCGGCACGCCAGCCTGTTCGACGATAAGGCGTAGATTGACCTTGTTCTGAATGCCAAGACCCGAACCGATCGGCGCGCCCAGAGGCATGATCGCCGCCGCCCCGGCGGCCTCCAGCTTGCGGGCGTAGACGATGTCGTCGGTGCAATAGACCATGACGTCGAAGCCGTCGGCCACCAGCAGCTTCAAGGCGCGAAGGGTCTCCTCCATGTCGGGGTAGAGGGTTTTGGAATCGGACAACACTTCAAGCTTGACCAGGTTTCCGCTCCCCGCCTCGCGCGCCAGGCGAAGGGTGCGCACCGCCTCTTCGCCGGTGAAGCAGCCGGCGGTGTTGGGCATCAGAATGAAGCGATCCGGCTTGAAGAAATCCGTAAGCATCGGCTTGGAGGGGTCGCTGAGGTTCACGCGCCGGAGGGCCACGGTGACGATCTCCGCTCCGGCCGCCTCGGCCGCGCGGGCGTTGAGTTCATAGTCCTCCATGCGCCCCGTGCCGACGATGAGGCGCGAAGAGAGCACGCGACCGGCCACGGTCCAGTTATCCGGATGAGCGATGGGCGCGTTCATCTCTAGCCGCCTCCAACGAAATGTACGATCTCGATGCGGTCGCCCTCGGTGAGCGCGGTGGCCGCCCACAGAGAGCGCGGCACGATGGCGAGGTTTCGTTCCACCGCCACCTTGCGCGCGTCGAAGCCAAGCCGGGCGACGAGATCGGCGATATCGCTCGCCGCTTCCAGCCGGTCTTCTCCATTGACGGTCAGCCGCACGCGGCAAGCTTGTGACCCCGCGCGAGCGACTATACAAGACAGCGCGTGGCGCGACTCCGGGTGGCGCGGATCTCCATCCACCTTAGGAGTTCGGCTGTAAGTGTTTGAAAGTGGCGATCTAGTAACGAACGGATATGTCGCCGTCCGGTCGTTCGAAACCACGCAACGCGGGCCGGGAACGCAATGTCCAAGCCGATCTACGTCCTAAGCGGTCCGAACCTCAATCTCCTCGGCGTCCGCGAACCGGACATCTATGGCGAGGAGACGCTGGACGACGTGCGCGCCCTCGTCGAAGCCCGCGCGCGGGGGCGCGGCGCGGCGGTAGTCTTCCGACAAAGCAACCACGAGGGCGAGCTTATCGACTGGATTCAGGAAGCGCGTGAGGCTGCGCGAGCCCTGATCATCAATCCCGCCGGCTACGGCCACACCTCGGTCGCCTTGTTGGATGCGTTGAAGAGTCTCGATATTCCGATCATCGAATGTCATCTTTCCAATCCGGCCGCGCGGGAAGAATTTCGCCGGTCAAGCTATGTCTCGCTCGTCGCCACGGGCGTCGTCAGCGGCTTCGGCGCGGCCAGTTATG
>DATCEL010000382.1:0-4553 GCA_036510115.1 Caulobacteraceae bacterium | reverse complement strand
TGCGCGCCGGCGGGGCCCTGGCTGGCTTCGCCCTGGTCAATGACAACTCGCATTCGGGTCTGCCGGTCGACCGTAACGTGGCCGAGTTCTTCATCGTCCGAAAGCATCGCCGCGGCGGGGTCGGCACGGCCGCCGCCCGCGCCGTTTTCGCGCTCTATCCGGGCCAGTGGGAAGCGGCCGTCGCGCGCCGCAACCTTCCCGCCCTCGCCTTCTGGAGAACGGCTGTGAGCGGTTGTCCGAAACTCATCGATCTCGAAGAGTTGGATGTCCGCTCGAATGATTGGGACGGTCCGATCCTCAGGTTTCGGACGCGCGCCTAGAGGGCGCCCGCGCCAGCCCTCACTTCGCGGGTTTCTTATCGCACTTGGAGAGATCGCCCTTGCGGCAGGCCGCGACGTTCTTGCGCCAGGCCGCCAGGTCGGCGGCGTGCTGTTGGTCCTGGGCTTGGACCTCGGCGCTGTAGCGCCTAAGGTTTTCCGCGTAGGCGTCCTGATCGGACTGTTTGCGGATCTGATACTGCGCCAGTTGCGCGTCATAGTCCGCCTGGCGAGCCTGGTTGCGAGCGGCCACGTCCTCGTTGAAGCGCTTCGCCTGGGCGTTGAGCCGGGCGTCGGCGGAATCGGTCGTGGACGCGGGCGCGACAATAGCGTCGGGCGCCGCCAAAGCCTGACCGGCCATGAGAAGACCAGCGAATAAAAATGCGATGAGTCTCATCGGAATCCCCCCGATAGCGCGATGATGGACTAGGGCGACTATGAACTGATTCACGCGACCGCGAAGCCGCGCCGGATACAAGCTCTGTTCCGCGCGAGCCCATCCGGCTCTAAGGATCGTCGATGCGTTTAATGATGCTGGCCGCCGCCGCGGCCCTGACCTGCCATGGCGCGCCGCCCCATAGCGGGTGCCAGTGCCTGTGCGCCCTGACGGCCGCGCGGCCGGCCGGCCTGATCTACATGTGCACGAAGAAAATCTGGTACTGCCCGCGTCTCGCGGCGCCGAAGAAGCCGGAGCGGGCGCGGGGCTAGCCCTCGGGCCGAAAGACCTCGACCGCCGGCCGACACCCGCCACGGGATGGCCTTGAGCGTCATCGTCTATCAGGGTATATTACAGGTAGATATCGGAGGCCGCGATCACCAAGGCGCAACAACGCGCAATTCAGAACTACCGCGCCCGTCTGAGCGAGCGCGGGCTGGCGCGCTTCGAGATCCTCGGCCGCGAGACCGATCGTAGTCTCATCAGGTCGATAGCCCGCCACCTGGCGGAGGAAGGACCGGGGGCATCGCGATTGCGTGCCAGCGTCAGCCGATTGATCGCCGGCGAACCGCCTAGGAAGGGCGCCATCCTCTCGGCGCTCAGGCGTTCGCCGCTCGTCGGCGCCGATCTCGACCTCACCCGTTCCCGCGAGGACGGGCGCGATATCAAGCTTTGACGCGGTTCCTGCTCGACACCAACATCATCAGCAACATAGCCAAGGCGGCGCCCTCGGACTCGTTGATCGCATGGATGGCCGAGCAGAAGGACGATGACCTGTTCATCGCGTCGCTGACCGTCGCTGAGATAAGGCGCGGCGTCCTGGAGAAGCCGGCTGGACGGCGACGCGAACAACTGGAGGCATGGTTTGCCGGACCGGACGGACCGCAAACCCTATTCGCCGGTCGCGTCCTGCCGTTCGACGAGGCCGCAGGTCTCGTCTGGGCCCGGCTCATGGCAGCCGGCAAGGCCGCTGGGCGTCCGCGTAGCGCGCTCGACACCATCATCGCCGCGGTGGCCGAGGCCAACGGTTGCATCGTGGTCACCGACAATGAGAGGGACTTCGCCGGCGTCGACCTCATCAACCCGATCAAGGACGTCGGCGCCTGAGGCAGCGCTGATTCGCGAAGGCTTCGCAAGGCATCCCGCTTTGACTGCGATCATCGACGCCCAATCCTGCGTAGCGCGCAGCGCGAAGCAGGATGGTGCGGGCGGTCGGAATCGAACCGACACTCTGTCACCAGAACCGGATTTTGAGTCCGGCGCGTCTACCAGTTCCGCCACGCCCGCGCGCTGCGCTTCCTAGCCTCAGTTCGCGCGCAAGCCAACCGGGCGGCCCAGCGTCAAATTCCAGACGTTGCGCACGAACTCGGCAAAATCTATCCAACAGCCGGAGACCACGCATGGCTGATTTCTTTGACGCGCTCACGGCCGGGCATCGGGAACTGATCGCTCGCCAGCCGGTGTTTTTCATCGCCACCGCGGCGGCGGACGGACGCATCAATCTCAGCCCCAAGGGCATGGATTGTTTTCGGATCCTTGGCGACCGCCGTGTCGGTTATCTCGATGTCGGCGGATCCGGCAACGAAACCCAGGCGCATCTGAACGCCGACGGTCGGGCCACGCTGATGTTCTGCGCCTTCGATCAGCCGGCTCTGATCCTGCGTATCTACGGCCGCGGTCGGGCGGTGCTGCCGCAGGACTCGCGCTGGGATGAACTGGCGGCGTCATTCGCGCTCCTTGCCGGAACGCGGCAGATCTTTGAGTTCGATATCGACAGCGTTCAGACCAGCTGCGGCTGGGGCGTGCCGCTGATGACCTTCGACCGCGAACGCGACACCCTCAACCGCTACCACTCCGCCCTCACCGAAGCCGAGCGCCTAGAGAAGATCAAGGATCGGACGAAGAGCATCGACGGCCTGACTGTGCGGCTGCAGACGCGCGTTCCTTCCTGATCAGGGCCGCCGTCACCTTCCGCCGCCGGCGGCTCCGTTGTTCAGCTTGATGGGCGCGTGATAGGCTGTGGGCAATCGAAAGACGCGGACAAACCGCCGTTCGGGAGCCAACCACGCCAGGGAGAGTCCAGTCATGAAATCGTGCATTCTCGCTCCGCTAGGAGCCTGCGCTTTGAGTGTGTCCATCGCCTTCACCGCCGCCGCTGCGCCGGCGAAGACCACCGCGCCCGCCGCCAGGGCCGCCGTCCGGGCGCCATCCGGCGAGGCGAGTATCGAGGCCCTGGAGCATCGCTTTGCCGCCGCCTTCCGCGCCAGGGACCTCAGTGGCGTCATGAGCGTCTACTCTCCCGATGTCTTCGTGTTCGATCTGGTTCCGCCGCGCCAATACGTCGGAGCCGCCGCCTACAGAAAAGACTGGGTGGCTCTGTTCGCTCAGTCCAAGGGGCCGATCAAATTCGATGTCCAGGACCTGAAGATCGTGGTCAGCGGCGATATGGCCTACTCGCACAGCATCCAGCCCACCGTCTGGACGAGCATCAAGGGCCAGCCGGTAGCGGCGACCGTGCGGGTCACCGACGTTTACCGCAAGGTCGGCGGCGCATGGAAAATCGTCCAGGAACACGTCTCCGTGCCGGTGGACCTGGCGACCGGCAAGCCGGACATGACCTCCGCGCCGTAGGCGGACTTTAGCAGTCGATCAGTTCACAGAATGTCTTCAGATCGAGATTGCCGCCGGAGACGATAGCCACGATCGGGCCGTCGCCGGCCTTGCCGGTCAGGGCGGCGGCGAGCGGAAGCGCGCCCGCGCCCTCGGCGATGACCCTGGCCTTTTCCGCCATCAGGCGCATGGCGGCCCGCGTCTCATCGAGACTGACCACGATCGCCCCGTCGGTCACCGGCGCCATCCGCTCCCACATCCGCGGAAAGACGCTCTTGCCACCCGCGCCATCGACGAACGAAGACCGCCAGGCCTCGAAGGTCCGTGGACCGCCCTCGGCGAGGGACCGCGCGAACGGCGCCGCCGTCTCTGGCTCGACGGCCCAAACCTTCACCTCGGGTTTCAGCGCCTTGATCGCCGAGCCGATGGCCGTGACAAGGCCACCGCCCCCGACCGCCCCGATGACGGCGGCGACGTCGGGCGCGTCTTCGAGGATTTCCAGCGCCATGGTCGCGTGACCGGCGATGAAGTTGTGATCGTCGAACGGATGCACCAGCGTGCCAGGCGCGCCCGGATAGGCATGCTCTTCAAGGGCCCTCCAGGCGACCTCGAACGGAACCAGGACCAGTTCCGCCCCCAAGGCCTGCATCCGCTTGAGCTTGGCCTCGGGCGCGGTGTCGATGACAATCACCGTGCACGGAACGCCGGCTTGCCTGGCCGCATAGGCGACGCCTTGGCCGGCGTTGCCGGCGCTGATCGTCCACACGCCGCGCGCGCGCGCGGCCGGCGTCAGCATCGCGACCGCGTTCACCGCCCCGCGCAGTTTGTAGGCGTTGATCGGCTGCAGATTCTCGAGCTTGAGGCGAATGTCGGGGAAGCCCGCGCCCAGTTCGAGGCGCACCAGCGGCGTGCGCAGAACGACGCCGGCGATCCGCTTCTGCGCCGCCCGCACTTCGTCGAGGGTGATCGGGCGAACGGGCTCAAGGGGCATTGGGGACTCCGTGGCTGACGGCGTAGATAACCTCTCCCGTCGGGAGAGGTCGAGACGCGCCGCACGGCGCGTCCGGGTGAGGGGTTCGACAGCCGGCGGATTTGCCTTAGCGCTTGCGCGGGCGAGAGCGGAAGTGGGAGGGTTCGCGGACCGCCCCCGACACCCGCACAAAGGAGCACGCCATGTCACTCGCTGGCAA
>DATCEL010000381.1:0-8223 GCA_036510115.1 Caulobacteraceae bacterium | reverse complement strand
TCTCGTTCAGGAGCGTCGAAGCCATGGCGCGAAAGCCGTGCGAGGTCATCTCACCCTTGGCGTAGCCGAGCCGGCGGAGAGCCGCGTTGAGGGTGTTCTCGCTCATCGGCCGGTCGAGTGAGCCGAGCGAGGGGAAGACGTAGGAGCCGCCTGGATGGACAACCTGGACCTGGCGGAACACTTCGAGCGCCTGGCGGCTGAGCGGAACGACATGCTCCCGCTTCATCTTCATCCGAGCGGCGGGGATGCGCCACACGCCTGCGTCGAAGTCGATCTCCGGCCATCGGGCCTGCCGTAGTTCGCCCGGTCGCACGAACAGATGCGCAATCAACAGGAGCGCAAGCCGGGTGGCAGGCTGTCCGTCATAGCCGCCGATAGCGCGCATGAGGGCACCGGCCTTGGCGGGTTCCGTGATCGCCGCCAGATGCGTGACCTGCGGAACGGTCAGCGCGCCGCGCAGGGCCTCGGCCGGATTGGTCCTGGCCCTGGCCGTCAGGACGGCGTGGCGGAACACGCGGCCGGCGAAGGCGCGGACCTTGAGCGCCGTCTGGTGACGCCCCTTGGCCTCGAGCGGACGTAGCGCCTCAAGCAGTTCGATGGGCTCTATGTCGCTCACAGGCTGGGCGTGGAGGCGCTTGAGCAACGCCAGATGCCGCCGGGCGGCTTTCAGGGTGGCGGGCTTCTTGCCCTCCCTCTCGGCCCTGGCGATCACCTCATCGGCCACGGCCTTGAAGATGGTGGCCGCATCGAGCCTGGCCCGCGCCTCCTGGCGGCGCTTCTCGACCGCCGGGTTGCGGCCGGCCTCGATCTGTTTGCGGGCTTCATCCCGCTTCTCGCGCGCCGTCCTGAGCGAAACCGCCGGGTATGGGCCGAAGCTGAGCAGCCCTTCCCTCCCGGCATGGCGGAACTTCATACGCCACAGCTTGCCGCCCTTGGGCGCGACGTAGAGGAAGAGGCCGCCCGAATCGGCCAGCTTGTAGGGCTTCTCTCTCGGCTTGGCGGCCCGGACCGCCGTATCGGTCAAAGGCATGACTTGGGGGTATCTCCCAGGCGCGTCGTGCGCGACACCCCTGAATCTACCCCAAAATCCCCCCGCCTGGCAACGCGCGTTCTGGCGCGCGGGCGGATAGGTACGGGTTGGGGTAGAGTCCTAACCTGCTGGCTTTATTCGTCTTTCCAGAGGCCTCTCGGCGGCTTTCGGATATTACCGGCTAGCTCGGCTGGCGACCCCGGCAGGACTCGAACCTGCAACCGTCCGCTTAGAAGGCGGATGCTCTATCCGGTTGAGCTACGGGGTCGGTGAGGCGTCAGTGGGTCCAAGGTTGCTTGCGCTGGAACGCGAAATTATCGGCGTAGGCTTTTATAATCAGTTTGTTTTTTGTGTCCGGCGCAACTTCGAACGCGATCCCGTGTCGTCTTGCATAGGCGACCGCCTCCTCCCGCGTGTCGAAGCGCAGGCGGACCTGTCCCTTCATGTCCGTCGACTCCGTCCAGCCCATGAGCGGGTCGGCGAGACGCGCCGAAGCCGGTTCGAAACTTAGCTCCCATAACAGGGTGTTGGCGCGGCCGGATTGCATGGCGGTCTTAGCGGGGCGGTAGATGCGCGCGAGCATGGCGGCGGCCTCCAAACTGCCGGATTACGCTTTTCGTTGGTCGGGGCGAGAGGATTCGAACCTCCGACCCTCTGCTCCCAAAGCAGATGCGCTACCAGGCTGCGCCACGCCCCGCGACCAACGCAAGGGGCGTCTCTTGCCATGCGGGCATCGTCCCCGCAACGCTGTCAGACACCGCGGCGGCGCATCAGGCGGAAGACGCCCGTGGCTCTGGCGATCGCCTTGCCCGCGACCAAGGCGCGCCCCTCGGCGAAAGCGACGTCGCGCGCCGCGCGAGTCAGCCGGGCGTCGCCCAGGATCCATTCTCCAGCCCTACCCATGGCCAGAAAGTCGATCGACAGATGCATGGTGATGGGCGTCGCGCCCGTGGCTTGGGCGACGGCGTTCGCCAGCAACCCGTCGAGGAAGGCGGACAGCATGCCGCCATGCACCAAGCCAAGCCCGTTGCAGTGTCTATCGAGGGCATAGAAGGCCTGTTCGACACCATCCACCGCGCGACGTGTGAAGTAGGGTCCGGTATGGACCGAGAATGCGCCCCGACCGGGTTGGATTTCGAACCCTGGTGGCGGCGGAGGCGTCTCCGTCGAGATCACTTGGGAAAAATGCGTTCGCGGACCTTATCGCCCGGCTCGGCGTCGATTTCGGCCGCTCTCCCTCCCCTGAGCTCCAGCACCGCCAGCGCCGCCCCGCCAGAGGGAATCGGGGCCTCGTTCATCGGGGCCGCGTTCCTGGCGATCGACAGGATCCGTCCGTCCGCGCCGATGAACAACATGTCGAGTGGGATCAGCGTATTCTTCATCCAGAACGAGACAGGTTGCGGCGACTTGAAATCGAACAGCATGCCCCCGTTCGGCGCCAGCGACTTACGAAACATCAGCCCCCGCTCGCGCGCCGCCGCCGTCTGAGCGACCTCGACTTGGAAATGATGAACGCCACTCCCGGTGACGATATCCAACGGCTGCGCCTTGGGGGCCTGAGCGCTAGCCGCGCTGGCGATGCTGAACCCAACACCGATGATCGCCGAAATGACCCGCGCGCGACCGTGTCGTCGTCCGATGGGTAGGGCAAGCACCGCTCAACTCCTCGCGGACCTTCAACGCCCTCAAGCCTGACCTAGTTCGATCGCCGCGACAACCAGTCCCTTGGGGCCCTCGGCGAAGCGCACCCAGACATCCTCACCGGGCTGGAGGTCTTCCAGACCACCGCGCCGCAAGGTTTCGATATGGACGAATATATCCCCCGGTTCATTGTCCCGTACGACAAATCCATAGCCCTTGGTGCGGTTGAACCATTTGACCTTCGCACTTTGCAACGGACCGTCGGCCCCGGAAGCCTCCGACGGCAGCCACCGATCGTCCCGCGCGCCGCCCGAGCATTTGTCGTGGCGCCCCGGGCTCGCCCCGCCAGACGAATGAGCCTCATCGTGCGCCGCTCGGTGCGGGCGCTCGTCCTTAGCCAAGGCCGTGCTTTCGTCCAGGCTGACAATATCGACGGCCTGCCAGCCCTTGGGACGGCGTGCGACATCGCAGACGATCGACGCGCCTTCAGGAACGGTTTCGCGCCCCACGGCCCGCAGAGACGACACATGCAACAGCACGTCACGAAGCTCAGTCACGCTGGAATCGTCGGGGACGATGAAGCCGTAACCCTTGCCGACGTCGAACCACTTTACATGACCCGTTATGCGCACCAGTTCCTGGTGCGGCTCTTGGGCCACAGAATTAAAATCAGACATAAGCCCCTCTGACCGGTTGTCCCCGTTATCTACCGAGGACAGCAGTTGTGAGCGGAATGTCGTCTTAATTCAGTGTGCGTCAACGCTAGGAACGCCAAATCTACGGGGGCGCGATCATTTGCCGCAACGCTTGATGTGGCCGAAAAAGGCGCGCGAATACCGTCGTGGCAGGCCCTAGGGGAATCGAACCCCTCTTCCCAGATTGAAAATCTGATGTCCTAACCGATAGACGAAGGGCCCGTGTCGGCGCGAGAGGTGGCGGATATATCGGGCGGTCCCTGACGGCGCAAGCCTCGGCGAGGCGGGCGGCTCAGGCGGGCGCGACCTGGCGTGGTTCGGCGCCGTCCTCGATCTCCAACTGGACACCCTGGCGGCCGTTCCAATCATCGGCCTTGATCTTGCCGACGACGTGCAGAGGCGGCCCGCCCGCCAGCAAGCGACGACCCAGTTCACCCTCCTGGGCTCGCCAGGCGATGGCCTTCAGTCCGCGGCCGCGATCGTCGACGAGCGTGCAGCGGACGTGACCGCCGCGGACCGCGCTGGCGCGCTCGGCGCGGACACTGGCCAGCGCCACCAGGGGTTCCGGATTTCCGGGCCCAAACGGCGCCAACTGATCGAACTCGGTCAGGAGCTCCCGCGTCACGGCGCCCGGGCTCACCAAGGCATCGATGTCCAGGGTATCGCAGGCCGCGGCCGCCGCCTGCTCTTCGGCAAGTTTTTCAACCAGGAACGTGCGGAACTCGGGGATTGACCCGGGTCGGATCGCCAGCCCGGCCGCCATCGCGTGGCCGCCGCCGGACAGCAGCAAACCGTGGTCATAGGCGGCGTGAATCGCTCGCCCGAGATTGACCCCCGGCGACGACCGGCCCGACCCTCGGCCCACATCGGCGGCTCGATCGATCCCGATCACCACCACCGGCTTGCGGTATTTCTCGCGCAGGCGTCCGGCGACGATGCCGATGACGCCAGGATGCCAGCCATCTTCCGCGACAACGATGATTGGCGCGTGCGGATCGAAATTGGCGCCATGCTCGACCGCCGCGATGGCCGCATCGGTGATTTGACGCTCCACCTCGCGGCGACCTTCGTTGAGAGTGTTCAGCTCACGCGCGAGTTCGACGGCCTCGACGGGATCGTCGGTGGAAAGCAGGCGCGCGCCGAGATCAGACCGGCCGATGCGGCCGCCGGCATTGATGCGTGGGCCGAGCACGAAACCCGCGTGGAATACAGTGGCCTCTTTCCTTTCGCTGAGCGAGACATCCATGAGCGCGGCCAAACCCGGGTTGAGCCATCCGGACATCGCCTTGAGCCCCTGGTGCGCCAGCGCGCGATTGAAGCCGACAAGTTGAGTCACATCACAAATGGCGCCGAGCGCGGCCAGATCGAGCCAACGCCGAAGGTCGGGCTCGGCGCGGTCGGCGAACAGGCCGCGCCCGCGCGCTTCGCGGTTCAAAGCCGCGAGCAGTACGAAGGTGACCCCGGCCGCGGCCAGCATTCCCTGGCCTGATGCACAATCTGGCCGGTTGGGATTGACGATGACAGCCCGGCCGCTCGGCGCCTGGCGCATGAGATGATGATCGATGACGACGACATCCAAACCGATCTCTTCGGCCGCCGTCAGGGCCAGTTCGGCGCTAGCGCCACAGTCGACGGTGACGACGAGGTCGGCGCCCTCGTCTTGAAGACGACGGAACGCCGCCGGGCTTGGACCATAGCCTTCGCTGATGCGGTCGGGCACATAGAGCGAGACCTCCCGGCCCATGTGCCGAAACCAGCGCACCAACTGCGCCGCGCTGGTTGCGCCATCGACATCGTAGTCGGCGAAGACGACCACCGATTTGTCGTTCACCAAAGCATCGACGAGCGCGCCGGCGGCGCGATCCATGTCGGCGAAGGTCGACGGATCGGGAAACAACGCCCGAAGGGTGGGCCGCAAGAAGAGTTCACCTTCGTCGGCGCCGACGCCTCGCGCCGCCAGTGCACGAGCCGCGGGTTCGGACAATCCGTGCCGCGCCTGGTGTTCGCGTGTAACCATCGGGTCCGCCGCGCGTTCCCGCCAGCTTCGGGCGGTGAGCGAACGGCGCACCCCGAGGAAGTCGATCGCATCGACCGCGACGGTCGTCATCAAATCGGCCGTCTCATCCTCACCTCACGCACCGTGCGCGTGTGCGAATTCATCACCAGGGAATGGGTATGAACAAGGCCGGCTCGGATCCGCACGCCGCTCAGAAGTGCGCCGTCCGTGACCCCCGTGGCGACAAAGATGGCGTCTTCGCGGACCAACTCATGCAGACTGTATTTTTTGTCCAGATCGACGATGCCATGCGTCTTCGCCCGCGCCTTCTCGTCGGCGTTGCGGAACACAAGCCGGCCCTGGAACTGACCGCCGACGCACTTCAACGCCGCGCAGGCCAGGACGCCCTCGGGGGCCCCGCCCTGCCCCATATACATATCGACCCCTGTCTCGGGGTCGGCGGTATTGATGACCCCGGCGACATCGCCGTCCGTGATCAGGCAGACGCGCGCGCCCGCCTCGCGCAACGAGGCGATGATTTCAGAATGCCTCGGCCGGTCGAGCACGCAGACCGACAGTTCGGCGATATCCACGCCCTTGGCCTTGGCCAACGCCCGCGCGTTATCGGCGGCGCTGCGGTCGAGATCGAGAATGCCATCCGGATAGCCGGGTCCGCAGGCGATCTTGTCCATGTAGGTGTCGGGCGCATGGAGAAGTGAGCCCGCGGGCGCCCATGCCATGACCGCCAGAGCGTTGGCCATGTTTTTGGCCGTCAGGGTTGTCCCTTCCAGGGGATCGAGCGCGATGTCGATCCGGGGGCCGCGACCACTGCCCACCTTTTCGCCGATGTAGAGCATGGGCGCCTCGTCGCGCTCGCCTTCGCCGATAACGATCACGCCATCGATCTCAAGATCGTTGAGGGCCTTGCGCATGGCGTCCACCGCCGCCTGATCGGCGGCCTTCTCGTCGCCGCGTCCGGCCAGCGACCAGGATGCGATCGCCGCCGCTTCGCAGACACGCGCGGCCTGGATGCCCAAATCGCGATCGAGGGGCTGCGAGGTCATTGCGCGTCTCCGCGTGAAAGCTCGATTGAGAAGGGTTTGTGCACGCGGTGGCTCCGGGGGGGTTTCGAAGATTGGTTTTCAGATACGCGCGATGCGGATCAGGCGCGGTGGCTCAAGCAGCGCTGGCAGAGCGGTCATGCGTCTGACCGCTTCGCTTAGCACCGATTCGATGACGGCGTGTGTGGTTAGCACGATCGGAACCCCGCCCGCCCCTTCGACAGGCTTCTGCAAGAAACTGTCGATCGAAACCCCGGCACCGGCGAGGGTTTCCGACACGGCGGCGATGACGCCCGGTTGGTCACGGACCAGCAAGCGCAGGTAGTAGCGGCCGAGCACATGCGACGAGTCCACGGGCGTGAACGGCGCCAAGCTCGCGGCGGGCGTCTGGAACACCGGGCGGACGGCGCCGGTCAGGACGTCGGCGATATCGGCGGCGACCGCCGCCGCGGTCGGCCCACCGCCGGCGCCGGGGCCTTGAACGAAAATCCGCCCAATCCGGCGACCTTCGATAAACAAGGCGTTGAGCGCGCCGCCGGTGCGGGCCAGCGGATGGTCGAGCGGAACCAGAGCCGGGTGGACGCGGACCGAGACCTCCGCGCCCGACCGCGCAGCCGTGGCGACCAGTTTCACCCGGTAGCCAAGGTCCTTGGCCAACCGGATATCCAGCAGCCCGATCCGCTCCACGCCCTCCACCTCGGCGGCGTCGAACGTCGGCGCGCAACCGAAGGCCAGGGCGGCCAGGATAGTGATCTTGTGGCCGGCGTCGGCCCCGCCCACGTCCATGGTCGGATCGGCCTCCGCGTAGCCCAGGCGCTGAGCCTCGACCAGCACCTCGCCGAATTCGCGTCCCGAAGCTTCCATCTCGGTCAGGATGTAGTTGCAGGTCCCGTTGAGAATGCCGGCGACAAGATCGACCTCGTCGCCGACCATGGCCTCGCGCAACATCTTAACCGCCGGCGCGCCGCCCATGACGGCGGCCTCGAACAGCAGTGGGGCGCCATGAGCTTCAGCCAAGGTGGCGAGCGCAGCGCCGTGGGTGGCGATGAGCGCCTTGTTGGCGGTCACCACTGGCTTTCCCAGCAGCAATGCCGCCTCCACCGAGGCTTTGGCGACACCTTCCGCTCCCCCGATCAGTTCGACGAAAATGTCGGTGTCGGGCGAGGCCGCCAGCGCGACCGGATCGTCGAACCAGGGAAAACCCGAAATATCAGCCGTTCGCTGGCGATCGCGCGAACGGGCAGACACGCCGCTGACCGTCACCGCCCGGCCCGTCGGCGAGAAGGCCGGGCGCTCCGCCAGGAAATTGATCAGGCTGGCGCCGACCGTGCCCAGACCCGCGACGCCGACCGCCGTTCCCTTCCCGCTCACGCCCAGGATTCCCGGCCCGCTTCGGCAGTCTCTCTCGCGGCGCCGAGTATCTGGCCTGATTGCTCGAGGAACCGCTTCACATTGCGGGCCGCCTGGCGGATGCGATGCTCGTTTTCCACCAGGCCGATGCGGACATAGCCCTCGCCCGTCTCGCCGAAGGCGACGCCAGGTGAGACGGCCACGCCGGCCTGCTCGATCAGCAGTTTGGCGAAACGCATGGAGCCAGCCTCGCGGAACGCCTCGGGGACCGGCGCCCAGGCGAACATGGAAGCGGGCGGAACGGGAATTTCCCATCCGGCGCGAGCCATGGCGGTGATCAACACATCTCGCCGCGACTTATAGGTGGCGCGGATTTCCGCGACGCAGTCTTGCGGTCCGTTGAGGGCCGCCGCCGCCGCGACCTGAATGGGCGTATAGGCGCCGTAGTCG
>DATCEL010000380.1:0-2606 GCA_036510115.1 Caulobacteraceae bacterium | reverse complement strand
GCCGATCTCGCGCTCGACGCGCAGGCGAAGCTGATCGGCGCTGTCTGGCGACCACGAAAGCACTAGGCGCGGCTTGGGGTAGGCGAGTGTGCGGGCGCTGATCACATCGCCGGTGGAGGCTATGCGCGAAGCCTCCATCCGCAGGCCCGCCTCGACCGACAAGCTCGGCCGAGCCTGCCAGACGGCCGTCGCGAAGGCCTCGCCGCGCAGTTCGGTCACCTTCACATTGGCGGCCGGCAGGGCGACCGGCGCGCCGTTCTGGATGAAGGTGGTGCGGGTGTTCAGCCAGTTGAAATCGCCCTCCAGGCCGGCCTGCAGCGACAGCGTATGGACGGGGGCATATTTGACGAGCGCCCGAGCGATGCTTTCGCCGGTGGTCTTGCGGAGCGCGAAGTGGTCGCTGACATCGTCGCCGGTCAGCGCCGCGGTCACCGGATCGCTGGTGAAGTCGTCGGTGGTGTGCTGCCGGCCGAATTGCTGCAGGAGGTAGGTCTCCAGGCCCAGTTTCGCCGCCAGCGGCCGCTCGAAGCGGACGCCGATCTCGGCCGTGTCGTTACGATTGAAGAAGTGATCGAAATCCTCGCCGGGGGGTGGAATGAGCGTATCGCGCTGCACGTCGTGATAGGGATCGACGAGCACCGAGGCGGCGACCTTGAGCGAGCCGCCGAGGACCGGCGCCTCCAGCGCGCCGGTGGCCTTGTAGTTGTTTTCGTGACCTTGGGTGGCGTTGAGGGCCTGGATGCGCGCGCCATTTGCGAACACCCGGTTCCAGGTCCCAGTCCCGGCCCCGTCATCGAGCGCCCGGATGGCCAGCAGCGAACCTTGGAGATCGACGGCGCCGATGCGCTTCTCGGCGTCTAGATGAAACTGGCCGCTCACCCGCCCGTCATAGGCATGCGTGCCAGTAAGCGTGAGCGTGGCCTTGCCGCCGACGTCCTTGCGCCGGATGACGTCAGCCAGCACCGTCTTGCCCTGCATGTCGATGCCCGGCGCGCCGGCGCGGATCAGATCGATGCGCAGCACCGAAGAGGCTGGGATCCGGCTAAGAATCTGATCCAGCGAATCGCCCTTGGCCGGCGGCCGCGCGCCATCGATCAGGACATTGCCGGCCGCGCCGCCGAAGCCGCGCACGCCGCCGCCGACGTCGAGGATGAAGCCCGGAACGCGGCCGACCATGTCCAGCGCCGTGCTCGGCTGCGAGGCGGCGAAGAACGCGGCCGGAAAGGCGGTGACGGCGGCCTCGGCCGGCGGAGGCTGAGATTTCGGCGCGTCGGGCGCGCCGGCGGCGGTGACGGCGGCGGCCATGACTAAGCCCACAGACAATGGCCGCGCTCCCTTCGGTCGACGACCTTGGTTGCAAGCCGCCCGCGGCCGCGCCAGTTAATTCGCGGTAACCGGCCAGGTGCCGCCGAGTTGATTCCCTTCGGAGGGAACCGCCTCTATCCGGCTATGGCGCCCGTCCGCGACGCCGATGAACGCGGGGCGAAGGGTTCGAGGAGTTGGCCGGTCAGGGTGCTGGCCACGCGGGTATCGGTCCCGTAGGCGACGGGCCACGCCTTGGGGAGATAGAAGGTGCCGAAGACCCGGTCCATGAACGGCAGCATCGCCGAATAGTTATGGTCCTTGTGATCTTCCAGCGTGTGATGCCAGTGATGGAAGGCCGGGCTGGAGATGATCTCTTCCAACGGACCCAGCCGCCACTTCAGATTGGCGTGGATGAAAAAGCTCCAAATCGAGCCGATGAACAGAACCAGAGCCGGCACGAGCGTCGGATTCGGCCCGACCGGCGCCGCCAGCCCGGTGGCGTAGAGCAGGACAAGGCCGCACAGACGGGTGAACACCATGTCCACGGGATGGGCGCGGGTATTGGTCAGGAAATTGACCTGCGTGGCGCTGTGATGGATCGCATGGAAGCGCCACATCAGCGGCCACTCATGGCTCCAGCGGTGGCCCCAATAGAAGCCGACTTCTCCGACGACCATGGCCGCCGACATGCGCGCCCAGAGGGGCAGGGCGGCCGCCCAGCCGGTCAGGCTGGCCGGAATGGCGGCGTGGACGGCCATGGCGATCAAGGCCGAAGGCGGACCTAGGAGGATGAGCGGCGTCACGCTGTTGACGAAATACCAGCCGAGGTCGGTGGCCCAGCCCGCGCGGAAGAGCTTCGCCGGCCGCGCCGAGAAAAAGTGTTCCAGCGGGGCGAAGATGGCGGTCAACAGCACCAGCCACACGCACGTGCGCGCCGCCGACAGGGCCCATAAGAGCAGGTGATGATGTGAAGCCAGCATCTTGAAACTCTACGCGTGCGGTCGCTGGGCCGCGGGGGTTAGGCGACGGCTGACGAAGCTCCCCGGCGACGCGCGCGGGCGACGGCGCCGACGGCGGCGACGCCAACCAGCATCAGAGCCCAATCGCTCGGTTCGGGCAGATCCTTCACCAGCTTGACGCCATCGAGCAGAGCGAAAGGCGGGACCTGCTGATTGCCATAGGCCATGAAACTCAGCACCTCGCTCGAACCGGTCGCGGTGAACGTCATGTTGTCGGTCATCCAGCCCGAGAAACCGTGGCTCGGCAGATCGTATGAAGGCGTGGTCAGGGTCTGGGCGCCC
>DATCEL010000379.1:0-3606 GCA_036510115.1 Caulobacteraceae bacterium | reverse complement strand
CGGCCGAGGAACCGATGGTCGCCGCGCCGGTCGAGGCGCCGCCGATCGTTCTGGCGGTGGACAATCCGCCCGAACCGGATCCGGCGGAAATCAACGCCCCGCCGCCATCGCCGAAGCGCGGATGGTGGCGGCGCAGCGTGTGAACGGCTAGTCTGAGCGAGCGGGGCGGAGCGAGACGATAAGATCGTGAACCTGCCCCCTCGCCTATCCGGCTTCGGTCTTTGCATGGGCTTCGCCCTGGCGGGCGCGCCAGCTTTGGCCCAGGACGCGCAGACCTCCATTGTCCGCGACACCGAGATCGAAGACATACTGCATCAGGAAAACGATCCGATCTTCATCGCCGCCGGTCTCGACCCGAAGCAGATGCAGATTCACATCGTCGGCGACAAGGAGCTGAACGCGTTCAGCGGGGCGGGGCTCAATATCTATGTGACCACCGGCCTGATCCTCCAGGCCAAGACACCCGATCAGCTCGAAGGGGTGATCGCCCACGAGACCGGGCACGTCGCCGGCGGCCACATCGCCCGCTCGGGCGCGGCGACGAAAGCGGCGCTGGGTCCCATGCTGGCGAGTATCGGCCTCGGTATCTTGGCCGCCGCCGCCGGTTCGCCCGCGGGGGCGGCGGCGCTGGTGTTTTCATCCACCTATTTCGGCGAGATCGGCGTCCTCGGCTACTCGCGCGAGCAGGAATCCCGCGCCGATGAGGCGGCGGTCACCTATCTCGAGAAAGCCGGACTTTCGGGTCGCGGCCTCGTGGATTTCTTCAATAATTTCCGATATCAAGAGGTGTTCGACGACGAACGCAAGTTCCCTTATTTCCGCGACCATCCGCTCTCGGACGAACGCATTGAAGCCCTGAGGGTGCGCGTCGAGCAACAGTCCCACGTCGGCGTCGTCGACAGTCCGGAAGCCATCGCTCGGTTCGCTTTGATGAAGGCCAAGATCGAGGCCTTCCTGGACGGCCCCTACCAGACCCTCAACGACTACCCAGACAGCGACCTGTCGTTTCCCGCCCGCTATGCGCGCGCCATCGCCCTCTACAAGGAAAACGAGACCGATCAGGCGGTGAAGGCGATCGACGCGCTGATCGCCGAGCAGCCGAACGATCCCTATCTGTGGGAGCTCAAGGGTCAGGTTCTGTTCGAAGCCGGCCGGACCAAGGAGGCGGTCCCCGCGCATCGCCGCTCGGTGGAGTTGAAGCCCGACGCGCCCCTCCTGCACATCAATCTCGCCCAGGCCTTGCTGGCGCTGAATGATCCCAAACAGGTCGACGAAGCCGTCGCCCAGATCAAGCTGGCCATGGCCACCGAGCCCGACAACGCCATCGGCTGGTGGCTGCTGGCCCGGGCCTACGACAGTCAGGGCCACGACGGCATGGCCAGGCTGGCCACGGCCGAGCAGAAATTCTATCTCGGGCAAGCGACCGACGCGCGCGTCTTCGCCTTGCGCGCCCGCGACCTCCTCAAGAAGGATTCCCCCGAGTGGCATCGAGCGACCGACATCATCCTCTCGTCAAAGCCGACGCCGGACGATCTCAAGACCATGTCCAAGCAAGGATGAGCCGCCGCGTGGCCCTCGGCGCCGCCGCGCTCGCCGTCATGCTCACCGCCTGCCAAGGCCAATCGGACAAGGCCTTCGGCGAGCGCGTACACGCCTATCTCCTGGCTCATCCCGAGGTGCTGGCCGAGGCGAGCCAGAAGCTGCAGGCGAACCAGGAGGCCGATGTGGTCGCCGCGCAACGCAAGGCGGAGGCTGGGCTCCCGGCTCTGCGCAACGCCATCGAGCGGGATCCGCGCGACTTCGTGGCCAATCCGAACGGGAAGGTCACGGTGACCGAGTTCTACGACTATCGATGCCCCCACTGCGAGGCGATGGCGCCGCGGCTATTGGCGGTTATCCACGACCGTCCGGACGTGCGGTTCGTGTTCAAGGAAATGCCGATCTTTGGCGCGACCTCGGAGCACGCGGCCTATGCGGCGATCGCGGTCAAGCAAGCAGGCGGCGACTTTCTGGGCCTCTACCGGGATTTCATGACCACCCAACCGCTGACCGACGCGGCCATCGACAGGATCGCCCTGGCCCGGGGCGCGAAGCCGGCGGCGATCGCGCCCAGCTCGGCGGGCACCAGCCAGCTTGCGGCTACGAGCGCGCTGTTCAACAAACTGGCGCTGGACGGCACGCCGGGTTTCGTGGTCGGCGATCGTATCATGGCCGGCGACGACATGGTCGCGCTGGGCGCGGCGATCGACAAGGCGCGTGCTTCAAAAGTTGCCGGCTGACGGCTGGCTTCCCGTGGTACCGCCTCCCCGGTTCGAACGGGGGACCTCTAGATCCACAATCTAGCGCTCTAACCAACTGAGCTAAGGCGGCGTTCCGGGCGGCGAGAGCTTTAGGCGAGAGCCCTCGCGCGATCAAGGCGGCCAGAATAGGCGAAACCCCGGAGGCAAGCCTCCGGGGTCCGCACGAGATCACAGCCCGATCTAGTTCTTTGGAAGCTGGAACGAGAGCGGCAGATTGATCGGCGCGCCCGCAACCGGATTGCCGTCCCGGGTCATGGGGCGCATCTTGAACAGGCGCGTCATCTTAAGCGCCGCGGTGCCGAAACCCTGATCGGCCGGATCCTCCGAAGAGACCGAGCAATCCGTCAAGGTTCCCGACGCGGTCACCGTGCAATGCAATTCCGCGCGGCCAGACACCCCAAGCCGCTGGGCGCGGTCGGGATAGTACTGGGCGAGGTCTTCCGCGCTGGGCTTACGCAGCCAGTCCGGATTGGTGACCACGGTTGGCCGCGGAGGGGGCGGCTTTTCCGGCGCGACCGCCGGCGGCGCGGGCCTGGGCGGCGGCGGCGCCTCCACGGGCTTGATATAGAGCGGCGGCGGCGCGGGGATATTGGGCGCGAGGACAGCCGGCGGCCGGGGCGCAATTGGCGGCGGCGGCGGCAGATTCTTCGGCGGCGGTGGTGGCGGCGGCGGCGGCGGTGGCGGAGGCGGCGGCTTGATCAGCTGCGCATTGGTCTTTTCATCGTTGTACTGCTGATAGTGGGTCTTGAACTTCCACTGCCACAGATAGAAGCCGATGAACCCGTGAATGATCACGGAAAAGACTATGGCGATGGTGACGCCGTTGTTCCGGCGCGGCCGTGGCACATCGAACGGGTTGTGCGCTGGGTGAGCGATATCCACCACAGGGCTTGGTCGGGCTGGGGGCGTCTCGGTCATTTGCGCAGCCCGGACTTGTCCTCACCCACCAGGGCGACGCTGTAGAAGCCGTTATCCTGGAGCTTGTTCATGACGCCCATGAAATCCTGGTACATCACGTCCTGGTCGCCGCGGATGTAGATCCGCTCGTTGGTCGGGTTTGGCGTACCGACCGCCGCTTTGAGATCGTCGCCGAGGGTGCTGAGATCCGATAGGTTGTCGTTCACGAACACTCGGCCGTCCTTCTTCAGCGAGATGTAGACGATCTTCGGCGGTTTCCTGGCCGGTTTCGCCATCGCGGGCGGCAGAGTCACCTTGATCGTCACGCTGGCCAGAGGGGCGGCCACCATGAAGATGATCAACAGAACCAGCATCACGTCCACGAAGGGGGTGACATTAATGCTGTGAT
>DATCEL010000378.1:0-6345 GCA_036510115.1 Caulobacteraceae bacterium | reverse complement strand
TGAGGGTGTTTCACGTGAAACACCGCCTGGCCAGTTCTGGCGCGCGTGTTTCACGTGAAACAGTTCAGGCCCCGGTCGACCGCGCGGCCCGGTTGAAGTATGAACCGCGCCGAGATGTCTGACAGCTTCGATGTGATTGTGATTGGCGGCGGCCACGCCGGCTGTGAGGCGGTGGCGGCGGCGGCGCGCTATGGCGCGCGCACCCTGCTGGCGACGCACAAGCTGGAGACCATAGGTGAGATGTCCTGCAACCCCGCCATCGGCGGTCTGGGCAAGGGCCATCTCGTGCGCGAGGTCGATGCCCTGGACGGGCTGATGGGGCGCTTGGCGGACGAAGCCGGGATTCAATTCCGGCTGCTCAATCGCTCCCGCGGACCGGCGGTGCGTGGGCCAAGGGCGCAGATCGACCGCAGGCTCTATCGCCAGGCAATGCTTGCGGCCATGGAAGCTCAGTCGGGACTGACGATCCTGGCGCTGGCGATCGAGGATCTCTTGCTCGAAGACGGTCGCGTCGTCGGGGTGGTCGACGCGAGCGGACGTTCGTGGCGGGCCGGCGCCGTGGTTCTGACGACCGGCACCTTTCTCAAGGGCGTGATCCATCGCGGCGACGAGCGCGTAGCCGCCGGGCGCATGGGCGATGCGCCGGCGATCGGCCTTTCAGAGCGCCTCTACGCTTCGGGCTTGGCGATGGGCCGGCTGAAAACCGGGACGCCGCCGCGGCTTGACGGCCAAACGATCGCTTGGGGCGACCTGGAGATGCAGGCGGGCGACACTTCGCCGACGCCGCTGTCGTTTCTCACCGCCAGCATCGACCGGGTTCAGGTCGAATGCGGCATCACGGCCACCACGGCGGCTACGCACGCCATCATCGCCGGTCGGCTGGCGGAGTCGGCGGTCTATGGCGGGCGGCTCTCGGGACGCGGACCACGCTATTGCCCGTCGATCGAGGACAAAGTGGTTCGCTTCGGCGACCGCGACAGCCATCAGATCTTTCTGGAGCCCGAGGGTCTCGACGACCCCACCGTCTATCCGAACGGCATCTCCACTTCGGTGGCGGCCGCGACGCAGGATGAATTTCTGCGCACGATTCCCGGACTCAAAAACGTCCGCGTCGTCCGCCACGGCTATGCGATCGAGTATGACTACGTCGATCCGCGCGAGCTGCGGGCGAGCCTGGAAGTAAAGCGCATGCCCGGCCTTTATCTTGCCGGCCAGATCAATGGCACCACGGGCTACGAAGAAGCGGCCGCGCAAGGGCTTATGGCCGGCCTCAACGCCGCGCGGGCGACGGGCGGGCAAGAGCCCGCGATTTTGGGGCGTGACGAGGCCTATATCGGGGTGATGATCGACGATCTGGTCACCGCCGGCGTCACCGAGCCCTACCGTATGTTCACCAGCCGGGCGGAGTTTCGGCTCAAGCTGCGCATAGACAATGCCGACGAGCGGCTGACGAAGCGGGGCGAAGCGTTGGGCTGCGTTGGAAGCGACCGTGCGCTCAGCTTCGCGGCCAAGTCCGCGGCGATTGCGGAGGCGAGGGGAGAGGCCGCCGGCCTTTCGCTGACGCCCGCCGAGGCCGCCCGCGCCAATATCCGCGTCACCGCCGACGGCCAGAGGCGCAATCTCTATCAACTTCTTTCCCACCCGGACGTCGATTTTGAGCGGCTGGCGGGACTGTGGCCGCAGATTCGCGCCTGGCCGGCCGCCGCGCGTGAGCAGGTGGAGATCGGCGCCGCCTACCAAGGCTATCTCGAGCGACAAGACGCCGATGTCGCTCTTTTCAGGCGCGACGAAGATCTCGCCCTGCCGGTCGACCTCGACTATGCGGCGCTGGGCGGTCTTTCCAACGAGGCGCGCGAAAAACTCACCGCGGTGCGCCCGGCGACGTTGGGCCAGGCCTCGCGCATCGAAGGCGTCACTCCCGGCGCCCTCACCGCCCTCCTGGCCCATGTCCGACGTCGCCGCGCCGCTTGACGCTCCGGCGGCGTTCTTGCGAAGCCTAGGCGTCAGCCCCGGCCGCCTCGCGGACGTGGACCGCTTCCGGCTGATACTGGAAGACGCCAATTCGCGGATGAACCTGGTTGGCGCCAGCACGATCGCCGACTTCTGGCGGCGGCATTTTCTCGACAGCGCGCAGCTCCTGAGTTTTGCCCCGGAGGTGAAGACATGGGCGGATCTCGGATCGGGTGCCGGCTTCCCAGGAATCATCCTGGCGATCCTTCTCAAGGACGCGCCCGAAACCCGCATTCATCTTGTGGAGAGCGTCACCAAGCGGTGCCGATTCCTTGATGAGGTCGTCCGAGAGCTGGATTTGCCGGCGATCGTTCACAACGCCCGCGCCGAGTCTCTGGCGCTCAAGGTCGATATCGTCACCGCGCGCGCCTGCGCCCCGCTGACGCGCCTTTTGGGTTTCGCCAAGCCATCGTTCGGGCGCCGCACGAAAGGCCTGTTTTTGAAGGGCGCGGAGGTTGACAGCGAGCTTGCCGAGGCGCGGAAATCATGGCGATTCGACGTGGTGGCTCATCCCAGCCTGAGCGATCCCCGCGGGCGTGTCCTTGAGATCACGGAGCTCGCGCGTGTCAGGTAAGTCGTTGAAAATACTGGCGATTTCGAACCAGAAGGGCGGCGTGGGCAAGACCACGACGGCGATCAACCTCGGCACCGCCCTGGCCGCGATCGGCGAGCGCGTCTTGCTGATTGATTCCGATCCGCAGGGCAACGCCTCGACGGGCCTCGGCGTCCCGGCGCCGGCGCGCAAGCTCACCGTCTACGATGTATTGATGGAGGATACGCCGGTCGCCTCGGCGACGGTCGGGACGATCGTACCGGGGCTCGACCTGCTGCCGTCGGAGCCGGACCTGTCGGGCGTGGAACTGGAGTTGGGGTCGAAGCCTCGCCGCGCCTACCGATTGCGCGACGCCATGGCGCCGATCCGCGCCGAGGGACGCTACAGCTACGCCCTGATCGATTGCCCGCCGTCTCTCAATCTGCTGACACTCAACGCCATGGCCGCGTCCGACGCCGTGCTGGTTCCCCTGCAATGCGAATTCTTCGCTTTGGAAGGGCTCTCCCAGCTCATGCACACCATCGACCTGGTCAAAAGCGCCCATAACACCGGATTGCAGATCGAAGGTGTGGTGCTGACCATGTATGACCGGCGCAACACCCTCTCGAAACAGGTGGCGCGCGATGTGCGCGAATATCTCGGTGACAAGGTCTACAAGACCATGATCCCACGCAATGTGCGGGTGTCGGAGGCGCCAGGCTTCGGTAAGCCAGTGCTTCTCTATGATTTCGAGTGCGCGGGCAGCCAGGCCTACATCGAGTTGGCGAAGGAGCTGCTGACGCGCGAGCGCGGCGGCGCGAGGGTGGAGAGCGCAAATGGTTGAGAGCCGGCGGGGGTTGGGGCGCGGCCTTTCGGCGCTCATGGAAGAGGCGCAAGCGGCGACGACCCAGGAGGCGAGGCGCGCCGTCGGCGTGCAGGAGCTTCCCATCGAACTGGTGAGGCGCAACGCCGACCAACCCCGGCGCCATTTCGACGCCGACGCCCTGCAGGAGCTGGCGGACTCCATCCGAGAGCGGGGGGTGATCCAACCGATCCTGGTGCGACCGCTCACCGAAGCACCGGGGGAATATCAGATTGTCACCGGCGAGCGCCGCTGGCGCGCCGCCCAGCTCGCCGGCTTGCACGCCATTCCCGCCCTGGTACGCGAACTCGACGATCTGGAAGTCGTCGAACTGGCCTTGATCGAGAATATTCAGCGCGCCGATCTCAACGCCCTGGAAGAGGCGCGCGGCTACGCGATGATGATCAAGCGGTTCAATCGCACACATGAAACCATAGCCGGCATTGTTGGCAAGAGCCGCAGTCACGTGGCCAACACGCTGCGCCTGATGCGCCTGCCGGAGCGGGTTCAGGACCATCTCGAGGCCGGCCGCCTCACCGCCGGCCACGCCCGGGCGCTGCTGGATCTGGACGACGCCGAGGCCCTGGCGGAGCGGATTATCCGCGGCGGCCTCAATGTTCGCCAGACCGAGGCCATGGCCAAACGGGCTCGCACCGGGGCCTCGCCGTCGGCGAAGCCCAGAAAATCTTCGGGTAACAACGCCGACACCGCCGCTTTGGAGAACGATCTCACCGAGGTCCTCGGCCTGAAGGTGGAAATCCACGATGCGGGCGGGGCGGGCGAAATGCGCATCGCCTATAAGACTCTCGAGCAACTGGACGACCTGTGCGCCCGGCTGATGCGGCCCCCGCCAGGGCGGGCGACCCCCTCCACCCCTTCGGCGTCCCCCTCCGCCAAAAGGGGAGGAGAACGCTCGCGATAACCCTCTCACCCCTCTGGGGGTATCCGGATCAGGCCGCGGGGGCGGCGACGAGGGGCTTGCCGGTCTCCAGCAGGGTTTTCAGGCTGGACAGGATCATCGGCCAGCCGGTGGACACCGCTTCGATGAGTTTGGACGGCTGGACGTCGATCTCGTGGGTGATCGCCAGGCGGGCGACGTCGCCGTCGGCGGTGATTTCAAAGGTGCAGCGCGAGAAGCCCTCGGCCTTCAGCTCGGGCATGAATTCATTGCGCCATTCGAGCACGAGCCGGCGCGGCGGATCGGCTTCCAGAACGGCGCCGGTGTCGGTCACGCGCCCATCGGGAAAGACCATTTTCCAGGGGGCGCCTTTTTCCCAGGTCGAGACGTGAGAGACGCCGTGCCAGTAGGCGCGGGTGAACTCGGGCTGCGTGAGTGCATCCCACAGCGCCTGAGGTGTGGTGCGAATGTAGGTGACATAGAGGAATCGGCTATGAGTCATCTGATTGATTCTCCAAGGTTTTCTTTAAGTTGGCCAAGGCGCGCAATGGCGCTTGCTGGAACTTGCCGATCCAGCGGTCGGCGATCTCCTGGATGGGGACCGGGTTGAGATGGTGCAGTCGCTCGCGGCCTCGCCGTTCGCTGACCACGAGGTTTGCAGCTTCCAGGATGTCTAGATGCTTGGTCACCGCCTGGCGGCTCATGGCGCGACCTTGGCAAAGCCCGGCTAGCGTCTGACCGCCGCGCTCGCGCAGGCTGTCGAGCAGGGCGCGCCGGGCCGGATCGGCCAGCGCCTTGAAGACCAAATCGGCGTCCATGCGAGGCTATATGCAATCAAATGGTTGCGTATGCAAGCACGTTCTCCAAGGGAGCCTTCGCGCCGGGCGGACGCGGGCGCCGGGCATGCTAAGAAGGCGTCGGCGGGGCCCCAAGGAGGCGTGAAGTGAATTTCAGGTTTGGCGCGGCGCTGGGCGTCATGGCGCTGCTGTCGATAGCCGACCCGTCTCTCGCCGATCCGGTCGGGGACGCGAAAGCGGCGATCGGCAGAGGCGATTACTCGGGCGCTCTGCGCTTGCTAGAGCCACTGGCTTCCAGCGGGAACGCAGCCGCCGAATATGAGCTGGCCAGGATGTATGTCGGCGGTCAGGGCGTCGCGCGGAGCGATGCGGTGGCCGCTACGTGGTTGCGCCGATCGGCCGACCAGGGAAACGCCAACGCCGAGCTTTTGCTAGCGCTGTTTTATGCGCGCGGCCAGGGCGTGCCGCAGGACGACAAGGAGGGGATCGCCTGGCTCGACAAAGCCGCCGCCCAAGGCGGCCCCGACGCCCGGACTCAACTGCGCAGCGTCTACTACTACAACCGCGGGGCCTATGATCACGGCGTGGCCCTGACACCCGACCAGATCGCGGCCCGCGCCTTGCCAGGACTGCGCAAGCTCGCCGACGGCGGCGACGCCCTGGCCCAGGTCGCGCTGGGCGCCATGTACGCGCGGGGGCGAGGGACGGCGAAGGACGAGGCGCAAGCCGCCGTCTGGTACCGCCGGGCCGCCGACCAGGGCGTACGCGACGCGCAGGTCGTGCTGGCCGAAATGTATCGCGACGGCCGTGGCGTGGCCAAGGACCCGGCGGCGGCGACCTATTGGCTGAACGCCGCCAAGGCTCAGGACGCCAGCAAGCCGCCGCCGGCGAGATAGCCGGGGAGCTAGAGCCCCAACCGTCGGGCTCGGCCGGCGACGCCGAGGGCGAGGCGCTCGGCGATCAGTTCATCCGGCGCGCCGGTCTGTTTGCAGGCCATGTCGGCCGCCAGGACGTCGGGCTGCACCTGGTCCAATTGGTCCAAGGTCCAGACTCGAGCCTGACGGGTGACCTCCCGTTCGGCTTTCCAGAACACCTGTGCGCCTTTGACCGCCTCTTGAACCGACGCCCCGGCATGGTGGGCGACGGCGATGCGCCGAAGTCTGGCGAGGTGCGTGCTCATGGCTCGAACGGCCGCGGCGCCCGCGAGACCTTCGCGCGCGGCGCGTCGAAGCCCGGCCTGGGTGGC